>NZ_JBIAHA010000010.1:0-253400 GCF_042870175.1 Streptomyces sp. NPDC006643
TGTTTTGCTGGGGTTGCGTGGGGGGGGGGGGGGGGGCGGGGCGGGCCGGCCCGCCCCCCCCCCCCCCCCCCCCCCCCCCCCCCCCCCCCCCCCCCCCCCCCCCCCCCCCCCCCCCCCCCCCCCCCCCCCCCCCGGCGGTGCTGTCCGGTGGCGGGCCGTCAGCGCTGGTGGCGCCAGGGGCCGGTGATGGCCAGGAGGATGCCCGGGTCCTGGATGCTCGCGTACAGCGTCTTGCCGTCGGGTGAGAAGACCACACCGGCGAACTCGCTGTACGAGGGCTCCTCGGCGGTGCCGTCGTTGCGTTCGCTGCGGGCGATCGGGTAGGTCCTGCCCGAGTCCGTCGCGCCGAACAGATGCTGGACGCCCTCGCCGTCCTCGGCCAGGATCACGCCTCCGTACGGAGACACCGTGATGTTGTCGGGGCCGTCAAGCGCGCCGTCCTTCGACGGGTCCTGGTTGACGCCGAGGATCAGCTTGAGAGTCAGCTTCCGACGGGCCGGGTCGTAGAACCACACCTGGCCGTCGTGCTGCTTCGGGCTCTCCTCACGGGCGTAGGAGGAGACGATGTACGCGCCGCCGTCGGCCCACCACATGCCCTCCAGCTTGCGGGCGCGCGTGACCTGGCCGTCCGTGAACTGCTCGCGCACCGACACCGTCCTGGCGTCCCGGTCCGGCACGGTCACCCAGTCGACGCCGTACACGGTCCTGGCCTTCGTGGCGCGCGACAGGTCGTCCACGAACCTGCCCCGGGAGTCGAAGCACTTGAACGCCTCCAGCACACCGGCGGTGTCGGAGAGGCCGCGCAGCTTGCCCCGCCCGTGGCGGAAGCCCTTCGGAGGGGTCCAGCGGTACAGCAGGCCGTTCGGCTCGTCGGCGTCCTCGGTGAGATACAGATGGCCGCGCCTGGTGTCGACCACGACGGCCTCGTGGTCGTACCGGCCGAGCGCCTTGATCGGCTTCGGGTGCTGGTTCGCGCGCCGGTCGTAGGGGTCCACCTCGAAGACATAACCGTGGTCCTTGGTCATGCCGTCCTCGCCGGCCCTGGTGGTGTCCTCCTCGCACGTCAGCCAGGTGCCCCAAGGGGTACGGCCGCCCGCGCAGTTCTCCTGGGTGCCGGTGAGGGCGACCCATTCGGTCACATGGTCGCCGTGCTTGGAGATCTCGACGACGGTGCAGCCGCCGGGGGCGGCGGGGTCGTAGGCGAGTCCCGGTGTCAGGGGTACGGGGAAGTCGACCTCGGCGCGGTCGCCGCCCAGCTCGTGGTTGACGACCAGGAGCGTGGAGCCCCGGGTGCCCGGGAAGGTGGCCGTGCCGTCGTGGCTGTTCGGGGTGGGCTCGCCGCTGTCCATCCTCGTGACACCGGCGTGGGTGACCACCTCGTACGAGAATCCGGCGGGCAGGGCGAGCAGCCCCTTCGGGTCGTCGATCAGCGGGCCGTAACCGGTCCTGCTGTCGAGCGCCCGGTCCGCGGACGGGGTGCCGGGCTCCTGGTCGCCGCTGGTGGCGGCGGTCGCGTCCGCGCTCTCCTGCGCGTAGGCGTACGCGCTGGCGGTCGACAGCACACCGGCGGTGCCGACGAGGGTCAGACCGGCGGCGGCCGACGTCTTGGAGAAATCTCTACGGGTGATGGGCACGTTCATCTCCTGGGGATGGGTGGTCCGACGGCCATGATGAATCGAGCCCGGCACACGGTTCCCTCCACCGGCGAACAGCACGTGAACGCGGCACCATCAACGCGTGCCGTCTCAGCCGTCGTCGCGCGCCGCCGCCATCAGCGCCGCCATCACCCGTACGTCCTGCCCCATCTCCGGATGCCACTGCACCCCCAGCACCCACCGGTCGTCCATCAACTCCACCGCCTCCACCGTGCCGTCGCCCGCGTAGGCCGAGACCAGCAGGCCCTCGCCGAGGCGGTCCACGGCCTGGTGGTGGGAGGTCGGGACATCCGTCTCCTCCGGGACCGCCGCCGCGTACCGGGTCCCGGGAACCGGCTTGACCGAGTGCTCGCCGAAGACGCCGACCGTCGCGGCCGTGTGGCCCTCCAGATGCTGGATGAGCGTGCCGCCGAGGGCGACGTTCAGCAGCTGCATACCGCGGCAGATCGCGAGCAGGGGTGTGCCGGACGCCAACGCCGCCTCGATCAGGGCGAGTTCCCACTCGTCCCGCTCCCTGGCCGGCGGTCCGGTACGGGGGTCGGGCTCGGCCCCGTACCGGACCGGCTCCACGTCCGGACCGCCCGCGACGACCAGCCCGTCGAGCCGGGCGACCACCGAGGCGGCGGTGGCCCACTCGTCCGGCGGCAGCATGACGGCGGCGCCGCCCGCGCGCTGGACGAGCCGGGGGTATCCGACGGGCAGCAGGGCGGCGGGCAGACTCCAGACGCCCCAGTTGGCCGACGCCTCCAGATACGTGCTGACGCCGATGAGCGGCTTCACTGAACGTTCCTCCGTTGTCGTGCTGTGCGGTTGTGCGGTTGTGCGGTTGTGCCGTGTGCCGTTGTGCTGTGCGGTCGTGCCCGTGCCGCTGTCGTGCGGGGTCTCAGTCCCGTTCCAGGTCGGCCTCGGCCGCCGCCAGCGCGGCGAACTCCTCCTCGGGCGCCGCCGCGACCAGCCGGTGCCGACTGTAGAAGGCGAAGTAGGCCAGAGCCACGACATAGACCCCGAGTGCGATGAACGCGGCGTCCTTGTCCACCAGGAACGTCGCCACCAGCGCCGACAGGGCCAGCGTGAACGCCACACCGGAGGTCAGCATGCCGCCCGGAGTCCGGTACGGACGGTGCAGACCGGGCTCGCGGCGCCGCAGCACCAGGTGCGAGAGCGCCATCAGGGCGTAGGAGATCGTGGCGCCGAAGACCGCGACGTTCAGCATCCGTCCGCCGTTGCCGCTGCCCGCCGCGAGGGCGAAGCCGATCGCGCCGGGTATCAACAGTCCGAGGTACGGCGCCTTGCGGCTGCTCGTCAGGGAGAGGAAGCGCGGCAGATAGCCGGCGCGGGAGAGCGCGAACAACTGCCGGGAACCGGCGTAGATGAGGGAGAAGAACGACGCCACCAGGCCCGCCAGGCCCGCGTAGTTGACGAACCGGCTGAGCGCCGTCGGCTCGCCGTCGCCCTGGAGGGCGACCACCAGCGGATTGCCCGCCTCCATGACGGCGGCGGAGCCGCGGGCACCCGTGGCCGCGAAGAACGTGATCAGCGCCAGCAGGACCAGGACGCCCATGGAGATCGACAGTGCCTTCGGCATCGAGCGGACCGGGTCCTTGGCCTCCTCGGCCGCCAGCGGCACGCCCTCGACACCCAGGAAGAACCACATGCCGAAGGGGAACGCGGCCCAGATGCCCAACAGCCCGTACGGCAGCCAGGAGTTCGCACCGAACGCGTCCTCCTGGACCGGGATGTCGTTGAGGCCGGAGCTGTCGAACTCGGTGAACGCGCCCACCGCGAAGATCAGCAGTGCGGCGACGGCGACGGCGGTCACGACCAGGCTGAAGCGCAGCGCCTCGCCGACACCCCAGAGATGGATACCGATGAAGATGGCGAAGCAGGCGAGATAGACCGGCCAGCCCGCGTCCAGCCCGAAGAGGTTCAGCGACTCGACGTAGTCGCCGATGAAGATGGAGATCGCGGCCGGCGCCAGGATGTACTCGATGAGGATGGCCGTGCCGGTCAGGAAGCCGCCCCAGGTGCCGAGCGCCCGGCGGGCGAAGCCGTAACCGCCGCCCGCCGTGGGCAGGATGGCGGAGAGTTCGGCGAGGGAGAAGACGAGACAGGCGTACATGACGCCCATCAGGAGGGTCGCGATGGCGAGTCCGCCGAAGCCGCCCTCGGCGAGGCCGATGTTCCAGCCGGAGAAGTCCCCGGAGACGACGTACGCGACGCCGAGGCCGGTCAGCAGCAGCCAGCCGGCGCTGCCGCGCTTGAGCGTACGGCGCCGCAGATAGGCCGCGTCGTCGGTGGAGTCCGACGGTTCGGCCGGTGGAATACGGGAGTCCGTGCCTTCGGCCATGAGCCGCTCCTGCCTCGGGTTGCTGCCACGGGTAAAGGTGTGAGGCCACACCATTGCGGCCGGAAACACCCCCGCGCAAGCCCTGTGCGTTAAGCGGCTGTTACGGACCCCGCACCCCGGACGGACGGGCCCGCGTCACCCCACCACCCCCGCTACCCCGCTCCCGCGCCGGGAATCCCCGCGGTCTCAGACCGGAAATCCCCGCGGCCTGAGACCGCAAACCCGCGCGGTCTCAGGCCGGAAACCCCGGGGCCTCACGCCAGGAATCCCCGCAGCAGCGCCGCCGTTCCGTCGCAGTGCTCGCCCATCGCCGCGCGCGCCGCCTCCGGGTCGCCCGCCAGCACCGCCGCCACCAGCGCCGTGTGCTGCCGCTGGGAGTGCTCCAAGTTCCTCACCAGCAGCGGAATGCAGTCCAGCAGATCGTTCACCGTCGCGCGTACGGACGCGTACTGCTCGGTCAGCCGCGCCGAGCCCGACAGCTCCGCGAGCGTCAGATGCAGCAGCGTGTCGAGCCGGCGGTAATCGGCCAGCGGAGCGTCGTGCGTGGCCGCCAGCGCCGTACGCAGCCGGGCCGCCCCCTCCTCGGTCAGGCCGTGCGCCGCGCACAGGCCCGCCGCGCCGACCTCCAGCACCTCGCGGAAACGCAGCACGTCCTCGATGTCGACGCCGGCGACCCGCCGCCGCAGCTCCTCCTCGACCCCCCGCACCGGGGTGTCGGGCCGGGGCAGGACGAACGTGCCGCCGTAGCGGCCCCGCCGGCTCTCCACCAGCCCCTGGTCGGCCAGGACCTTCAGCACCTCGCGCAGCGTGACCCGGCTGATCCGCAGCCGCTCCGCCAACTCCCGCTCGGCGGGCAGCCGTTCACCGCCCGCCACCAGACCGAGGCGCAGCACCTGCATGATCTGCTCCAGCGCCTCCTCGAAGCCGTTGCCCGCGCGGACGGGGCGCAGGACGGGCGTCAGCCGGTCCGCCGGCTCACTCCTGTTCGTCACATCCTTCTCCGCCACGTCGCCGTTTCCCCTTCCCAAGCAATGGTCTCGCGGAATACCTTAAGGTCCCCGGCTGGCCGATGGAGGAGTTGTCCCGTGGCAGACCGCACACCCCCGCTCTCCGTCGAGGAACTGCGCGCCCTGGTGGCGAACGGCGAGATCGACACCGTTGTTCTGGCCTTCCCCGACATGCAGGGCAGACTCCAGGGCAAGCGGTTCGCCGCGGCGTTCTTCCTCGAAGACGTCCTGGACCACGGCACCGAGGGCTGCAACTACCTCCTCGCCGTCGATGTCGAGCTGAACACCGTCGAGGGCTACGCGATGGCCTCCTGGGACCGGGGTTACGGCGACTTCGCCATGCGCCCCGACCTCATGACCCTGCGCCGCGTCCCCTGGAACGAGGGGACGGCGATGCTCATCGCCGACCTCGCCTGGAACGACGGCTCACCCGTCGTCGCCGCGCCCCGCCAGATCCTGCGCCGCCAGCTGGAGCGCCTCGCCGAGCACGGCTACACAGCGCACGTCGGCACTGAGCTCGAGTTCATCGTCTTCAAGGACACCTTCGAGCAGGCCTGGGACAGCGGCTACCGCGGCCTCACCCCCGCCAACCAGTACAACATCGACTACTCCATCCTCGGCACCGGCCGTATCGAGCCCCTGCTGCGCCGGATCCGCAACGACATGACCGCCGCCGGACTGACCGTCGAGTCCGCCAAGGGCGAGTGCAATCCGGGCCAGCACGAGATCGTCTTCCGTTACGACGAGGCCCTGCTCACCTGCGACCAGCACGCCATCTACAAGACCGGCGCCAAGGAGATCGCCTCCCAGGAAGGCGTCTCGCTCACCTTCATGGCCAAGTACAACGAGCGCGAGGGCAACTCCTGCCACATCCACCTCTCGCTCCAGTCCGCCGACGCACCCGGCACGAACGTCATGGCGGGCGACGACGCCCACGGAATGTCTCCCGTGATGCGCCACTTCCTGGCCGGCCAGCTCGCCGCCCTGCGTGAGTTCTCCCTGCTGTACGCGCCGAACATCAACTCCTACAAGCGCTTCGCGCCCGGCTCCTTCGCCCCGACCGCCGTGGCGTGGGGCAACGACAACCGCACCTGCGCGCTGCGCGTCGTCGGCCACGGCCGCTCCATGCGCTTCGAGAACCGGCTGCCCGGCGGCGACGTCAACCCCCACCTGGCCGTCGCGGGACTGGTCGCCGCCGGTCTGTACGGCATCGAGCACGAGCTGGAACTCCCCGAGGCCTGCACCGGGAACGCCTACACCTCCGAGTACGCGCAGGTCCCCACCACCCTCCGCGAGGCCGCCGACCTGTGGGAGCACAGCCCCATCGCCAAGGCCGCCTTCGGGGACGAGGTCGTCGCCCACTACCTCAACCTGGCACGCGTCGAACTCGCCGCCTACGACGCCGCCGTGACCGACTGGGAGCTGCGCCGCTCCTTCGAACGCATGTGAGGAACACCGCCGTGCCCGACCAGCCCCACGCCCACCAGATCCTCAACCCGGCGACCGAGGAGGTCGTCGCCACCGTCCCCGCGACCGGCGCCGCCGAGGTCGACACGGCCGTCCTACGGGCCGCCGGCGCCCAGCGCCGGTGGGCGGCGGCAGCCCCCGCCGACCGCGCCAGGCTGCTGCGCCGCTTCGCCGCCGTCGTCGACGGCCATCTCGAAGAACTCGCCCGGCTGGAGGTCGAGGAGGCGGGCCACACCCTCGGGAACGCCCGCTGGGAGGCGGGCAACGTCCGCGACCTTCTCGACTACGCCGCCGGGGGAGTGGAGCGCCTGACCGGCCGTCAGATCCCGGTCGCGGGCGGGCTCGACATCACCCTTCTCGAACCGCTCGGTGTCGTCGGCGTCATCGCCCCGTGGAACTTCCCCATGCCCATCGCCGCCTGGGGCACCGCGCCCGCGCTGGCGGCGGGCAACGCCGTACTCCTCAAGCCCGCCGAGACCACCCCGCTGACCGCGCTGCGGCTGGCCGAACTCGCCCTGGAGGCGGGGCTTCCGGAGCATCTGTTCCAGGTGCTGCCGGGCGCCGGGGACATCACCGGCCGGGCACTGGTCGAACACCCGGGCGTCGCCAAGATCGTCTTCACCGGCTCGACCAGCGTCGGCAAGGAGATCATGGCCCGGGGAGCGGGGCTCCTCAAGCGCGTGACGCTCGAACTCGGCGGCAAGAGCCCCAACATCATCTTCGCCGACGCCGACATCGAACGCGCGGCGGCGGAAGCCCCGATGGCCTTCCTCGACAACGCCGGACAGGACTGCTGCGCCCGTACCCGCATCCTCGTCCAGCGCACCGCCTACGACCGGTTCCTCGAACTCCTCGCCCCCGCCGTGCGATCGGTGGTCGTCGGCGACCCGTCGGACGAGAAGACCCAGATGGGACCGCTGATCTCGCGCGTCCAACTGGAGCGCGTACGCGGGTACGTGCCCGAAGACCGGGCGGCCGTACGGGGCGCCGCACCCGACGGGCCGGGCTTCTGGTTCCCGCCGACCGTCCTCACCGATGTCGCCGCCGACGACCCCGCCGTGACCGAGGAGATCTTCGGCCCGGTCGCCGTCGTGATCCCGTTCGACGACGAACAGGACGCGATCCGGCTCGCCAACGACACCGCCTACGGGCTCTCCGGCTCCCTGTGGACCCGCGACATCGGGCGCGCACTGCGCGTCTCGCGCGCCGTCGCCGCCGGCAACCTGTCCGTCAACTCCCACAGCAGCGTGCGCTACTCGACCCCGTTCGGCGGTTACAAGCAGTCCGGCGTGGGGCGTGAACTGGGCCCCGACGCACTCACCGCGTTCACCGAGACCAAGAACATCTTCATCAGTACGGAGGCCTGACCCATGCCCGACGAGATCAACCAGGGCGCCGAGACGCCCGTATGCCGCCGGCTGGTCGGCCGTACCGCCGTCGTCACCGGCGCGGGCAGTGGCATCGGTCTCGCCACCGCGCGCCGGCTCGCCTCCGAAGGCGCGAACGTCGTGTGCGGCGACATCGACGAGACGGCGGGCAAGGCGGCGGCCGACGAGGTGGGCGGCCTCTTCGTACGAGTCGACGTCACCGACGCGGAGCAGGTCGACGCCCTCTTCAAGAAGGCGTTCGACACCTACGGCAGCGTCGACATCGCGTTCAACAACGCGGGCATCTCACCGCCGGAGGACGACTCGATCCTCACCACCGGCATCGACGCGTGGCGCCGGGTCCAGGAGGTCAACCTCACCTCCGTGTACCTCTGTTGCAAGGCCGTCCTCCCCTATATGCGGCAGCAGCGACGCGGCTCGATCATCAACACCGCGTCGTTCGTCGCGACCATGGGCGCGGCCACCAGCCAGATCTCGTACACCGCCTCCAAAGGAGGCGTCCTCGCCATGTCGCGTGAGCTGGGCGTGCAGTTCGCCCGCGAGGGCATCCGGGTCAACGCGCTCTGCCCCGGGCCGGTCAACACCCCTCTGCTGCGAGAGCTGTTCGCGAGCGACCCCGAGCGGGCCGCGCGGCGGCTCGTGCACATTCCGGGCGGGCGGTTCGCCGAGGCGGACGAGATCGCGGCGGCGGTGGCGTTCCTCGCCAGCGACGACGCGTCGTTCGTCAACGCGACGGACTTCATGGTGGACGGCGGCATCGGCGGCGCCTACGTGACACCGCTGTAGGTCCGTCCCCGGGGGACACGCCCTAGGGTGACGGGATGAGCATGACGACGCCGCCCGGCTGGTACGCCGACCAAGGTGTACCCGGTACCGAGCGCTGGTGGGACGGGAACGCCTGGACCGCGCACACCCGGCCGGCCGGCGGGATCGTCCCTCCGTACCAGCAGGGGTATCAACAGCCGTACCAGCAACCGCCGGTGCCCCCCGGCCCCGGCCCCGCTCGTGGTCGAGGCCGGGTCGTCGCCGTCGTAGCCGCCGGGCTCGTGCTCGTTCTCGCGGTCGTCGCCGGTGTCACGCTGCTGCGCGACGACGGTACGAAGACCGCGCCCCGTGCCACCGGGACCGGAGCCACCACCGAGCCCGCGCCCGGCCCCTCGGACGGCACCGGCGAGGCGAGCCCCGGCGCCGACCCCACCGTGCTCGTCGACCAGCTCAACGGCATCACCCTGCCCATCCCGGACGGCTGGGAGAAGTCGGACAGAGCCGTCGACCGCACGATCACCATGACGACCGTGGCGGACCGCGAGTGCCCCGGCGAGTCGAACCGCTACTGCCCCTACGGCCGCGTCATGTCCTTCACCGCCACCCGCACCGACGCGGCCACCGCCCAAGCCCTCGCCGAGGAAGACATCCAGGACGCCTCGGACGCCCTGTACGACGAGGACTCCCTCGGCACCACCCTCTACGGAGGCGTCACGTCGCACACCGTCGTCAGGTCCGGGGCCGTCACCGTCGCCGGGCGCACCGGATATCTGGTGCGCTGGAAGGTCAGGACGGCCAAGGGCCCCGGCGGTTACGTCCAGTCCCTGGCCTTCCCCTCGACCATCGGCGCCGAGTCACTGATCACCGTCCGGTTCGGCTTCGACGCGGGACCGGACGGCCCGCCCCTCAGCGGCATGGACACGATCACCCAGGGCATCCGCCGGATCGGCGGCACGACGGGCGGCGGCGTCGGCAGCTCCATCGGCCCGTCCTGACGCCCTCTCAGAGGAACGTACGACCCTCGCCCCGGTACGTCGGCACCGTCGCCGTCACCCGGTCCCCCTCGATCAGCAGCAGCTCGTCGAAGCGCTCGCACAGCTCCCCGGCCTTCGCGTGCCGGAACCACACCCGGTCGCCGATCAGCAGATCGTCGGCGGCGGACCCCAGCAGCGGCGTCTGCACCTCGCCGGGCCCCTCCTGGGCGTCGTACCGCAGCCCCTCCGGCAGATACGGCTCCGGCAGCCGGTCCCGGCCCGGCGCGCCCGACGCCGGATAACCGCCGCCCAGGACGGTCACCACACCCACACCCGGCCTGCGCACCACCGGCTGTGCGAACAGCGCGGCCGGCCGGCCCGTGAACGACGTGTAGTTGTCGAACAGCCGCGGCACGTACAGCCCCGAACCGGCCGCGATCTCCGTCACCGAGTCCTCGGCCGCCGTGTGCTGCACACTGCCCGTGCCGCCGCCGTTGACGAACTCCAGCTCCGGCGCCACCAGCCGCACCGCGCGCACCACGGCCCTGCGCCGCTCGGCCAGCTCCTTGCGCGCGGCGGACTGCATCAGCCGTACCGCGCGCGAACGCAGCGGCCTGCCGGCCACCGAGTCGCCGACACCGGCCACATGCCCCTCGTACGCCATCAGCCCCACCAGCCGGAAACCGGGCCTGCGGGCGATCGACCTGGCCAGCTCGGCCAGTTGCGCCGGCTCACGCAGCGGCGAGCGCCGGGCCCCGATCCGCACCCGGCCGCCGAAGAGATGAAGCGCCGTGTCCAGCTCCAGACAGACCCGGATCTCCTCCGTGCCGCCCGCCCGCGCGAGGTCGACGAGATCCAGCTGCGCCGGATCGTCCACCATCACGGTCACGGCCGCCGCCAGTTTCGGATCGGCGGCCAGCTCCGCGAACGCGGCCCGGTCCACCGACGGATAGGCCAGCAGCACGTCCTCGAAACCGGCGCGCGCCAGCCACAGCGACTCCGCCAGGGTGAACGACATGACGCCCGCGAAGCCCTCGCGCGCCAGGACCCGCTCCAACAGCGCGCGGCAGCGCACCGATTTGCTGGCGACCCTGATCGGTTTGCCCGCCGCGCGGCGGACGAGATCGTCCGCGTTGGCGTCGAAGGCGTCGAGATCGACCACGGCGAGCGGGGCGTCCAGATGTGCGGTGGCCCGGTCGTACCGGGCCCTGTCGGCGGCGCGGGGAGTCATCGTCCGAGCTTGCCAGACGGGCTTACCCGACGGTAGGGGGATGTTCTGGTCAGATCCGCCCGGACCTGCGGAGCTGTTCCCGCGGGGTGCTCTCCAGCCCGTAGAGTGACGCCCACGCGGCGACGAACGGGCCTGCCCCGGACGGCGATCCGTCGTGCACAGGGCCGTGATCACAGGGGGGCGGATGAGTACCGAAGCGAGGCGCGCGCCCGTACCGCCCCGCCCCACCGGTCCACCGCCACCGTCGGGACCCCCGCACAACCGGCCTCCCACGGGCCCCGCCGAACCCGTCAGCACCACCGAGGCGACCGGCTCCGAGCCCGCCGCCGACGGCTCACGGACGCCCGCCCCGCGGCAGGGCGCGGCACCCGCAGCGGCCCCCACGGCGACACCCGGCGGGGCGCCCGCCGCGATATCGGGCGGACCCTCCGGCGGGTCCTCGGGCGGGCAGCCCGCCATACCTCCGCTCCCGGCCGGACCGCCGCCCCGGCGACCGCCCGCCCCGCGCATGCCCGCCGCACGGCGAGCCGCCCCGCGCGGCACCGTGCCCCCCGACGAGGACACGGCGCGGCTGCGCCCCGTACCCCGGGCCGTACCCCAGGCACCGCCCGCCGGGACGCTCCCGCCCCGGCCCACCCGGCCCCCTGAGGCGCCGGCAGCACCGCGGCCGTCCGCGCCGACCTTCGGGACCACCGGCACGGCGCTGCCGCCGCCTCCGCCCGCGTACAAGATCGCGCGCGAGACCCCGCAGCGCCCCGACGAGCAGCCCGCCCGGACCCAGCGCAGGCCGGTCGGCTCCGTCGACCTCGGCCGTCCCGCGGGCAGTGGCCGGCCGCCCGTGCCGCCGCCCTACCGCTGGCCGGTCGAACCGCCCCTGACCCCCGCCGAGACGACCACCCGGCTGCGTCCGGTGCCCGCCCGGCACCCGGCCAGGACGGCCGGCGCGATCGTCTGCGTGGTCCTCGGCCTCGGCCTCATCGGCGGCGCCGTCACCGGCAGTTGGCTGACCGGCGACTCGTCCGCCGACCCCGCGTCGGACACCGGCTACGCGCCGCTGCGCACGCTGTGGCACAGCACCCCCGTCGACACCTTCTTCCCGCCCACCCTCACCGGCGACGGCGCAGGTCCCGGCGGCGCCGACCGGAGCTGGACCAGGGTCGCGGTGGCACCCGACAGCGGCTGTGCCGACGCGCTCGACCCGCTCCTCCTCAAGACGCTGCGCACGGTCGGCTGCGAGCGCGTCCTGCGGGCGACGTACACGGACGCGACCAACACCGGCGTCATCACCGTCGGCCTGGTCTTCACGGAGGCCGAGCCGGCGGCCATGAAGGCGCTGGGCGCCCGGTTCACCGACGAGAAACTGACCGAGCGCACCGACCTGATGCCCCGCACCTATCCGGTGCGGGGCACCGTCGCCGCGGACTTCGGCAGCGCGCAGCGCGCGAGCTGGACGGTGAGGGTCCTCGATCAGGCACCGGTCGTCGTCTACGCCGTCTCCGGCTTCGCCGACGGACGCCGCGTCCCCGACCCGCAGCCCGTCGACAAGGCCACCGCCGAAGGCGCGAAGACCGCCGCCGCCCAGTCCGGGCTCGGCCACGACGCCGCCGGCATCGCCGACGGGATCGAGACCGCCCTGAGCGGATCAGTCAGCACGGCAACGGAGCCCTCCGGATGACGACACCTCCGCCGGCGACCCCACGGCGTACACCGGCGGCCGGACTTCCACGGCGTCGCCCCCACCGTTTCGCGGCCACCCTCGCCGCCGCTTCCTTTCTGGTCGCCGTCCCCGCGACACCCGCCCACGCGGACGTCATCCGCGCCCAGCAGTGGGCCCTCGAAGCGATGCACACCGACGAGGCGTGGCGCACCACCAAGGGCGACGGCATCACGGTCGCGGTCCTCGACACCGGCGTCGACCCCACCCACCCCGACCTCGCGGGGCAGGTCCTGACCGGCAAGGACCTCATCGGCTTCGGCGCCAAGAGCGGCGACCGCGCCTGGGCGCGCCACGGCACCGCCATGGCGGGCATCATCGCGGGCCACGGGCACGGCCCCGGCCGCGACGACGGGGTGCTCGGCATCGCCCCCGAGGCGAAGATCCTGCCGGTCCGCGTCATCCTCGAAGGCACCGACCCGGACCGGTCCAAGGCCCGTAAGTCGCGCGGCGGTTCACTCGCCGACGGCATCCGCTGGGCCGCCGACAACGGCGCCGACGTCATCAACCTGTCTCTCGGCGACGACAGCGAGTCGGCCCACCCCGAGCCCGGCGAGGACGCCGCCGTCCAGTACGCCCTGTCCAAGGGCGCCGCCGTCGTCGCCTCGGCCGGCAACGGCGGCGAGAAGGGCGACCGCATCTCGTACCCGGCCGCCTACCCCGGCGTGATCGCCGTGACGGCCGTCGACCGCTACGGCACCCACGCAGCGTTCTCCACCCGCCGCTGGTACGCCACCGTCAGCGCACCCGGCGTGGACGTCGTCATAGCGGACCCCGACCGCCGCTACTACGAAGGCTGGGGCACCAGCGCCGCCGCCGCCTTCGTCTCCGGCGCCGTCGCCCTCGTCCGCGCGGCCCACCCCGACCTGCGCCCCGCCCAGATCAAGAAACTGCTGGCCGACACCGCGCGCGACGCCCCGGACAACGGCCGCGACGACTCCACCGGCTACGGCATCGTCGACCCGGCCGCCGCGATCGAGGCGGCCGGGACGCTCGACACCGGAAGCGCGGACACGAAGGACAAGGCCACCGGCTACACGAAGCGGTACTTCGGCCCCGGTCCCGCCGACACCTCGGATCAGTCCGAGCCGGCCGCCTGGCTCGCCCCGCTCGCGGGCGGTCTCGGCGCGCTGCTGCTGGCCGGCGCGGTGGTGCTCTGGCGTGGCGGCCCTGTCATCGGCCGCCGCCGGCCGCGCTGACGGCGGCCCGCGCCGCCGCCTCGACCAGGGCGATACCCGCGTCCTTCGTAGGATGCCCGCCCGACAGGACGGCCACGAGCAGGTCGCGGTCGCCCGCGGTGACGCGGCCGACCGAGTTGACCACCCACAGCCCGGTGGCGCTCAGCGGCAGCCAGCCGTTCTTGAGCGCGGGCGCGGTGCCCGCCGCCGAGACACCCCACGCCTGGTCCGGCACCACACGGGTCATGAGATCCACCACGAAGGCGCGCGAACGCTCGTCGAGCGGCGACGGCCCACCGCCGAACACGGCGTCCAGCAGCGCCAGTTGATCCGTCGCCGTGGTACGCGTGAGGCCCCACTCGCGCCGCGCCACCGACTCACGCAGACCGAGCCGCCGATGGGCCGCGTCCAGTTCGCCGGGACCGCCGATCGCCGTCAGCAACTCGGTGGCTGCGTCGTTATCGCTGCGCCCGATCATCACGGCGGCCGACGCGCGCTCCTCGGGCGTCGGCCCGCGGCCGGTGTCCTGGGCGCGCAGCAGCAGCGCGGCGAGGATGCCGAGCTTGACGACACTGGCGGTCGGACGGGTGGTGTCCGGACCGTGGCGGTACGCCGTGGTGCGGCCGGTGACCGTGTCGCGTACGGCGACGTCGTACGTGACGTTCCCGTCGGCCGCCGCGACGAGCGGTCCGCTGTGCGCGTTCATGGTGTCGCCCCCCTCGGTCGCCGATTCCGCCCTCCGTCGGAGGGCGGCGACAGCACGCCGACTACCCTCGACCCGTGGCTCTCAAGAACATTCCCGATTCCGGTTTCTCCACCGACGACGGCACCGCCGACCCTGTCCTGACGCAGGCCCTCGCCGAGTGGTCCGGGGACCGGACCGCCGAGCCGCGCGTACTCGCCGCCCTCAAGGGCGCCCGGCTGCTCGTCCCCGTCGTCGCCGTCCTCGGCGAGACCGAGGAGGACGAGCACGGGCTGCGCCGCGAGAAGAACAGCGACATGGCCGTCCCCACGCTCCGGGCCGGTGACCGGCGCGCCCTGCCCGCCTTCACCTCGACCGCGTCGCTGGCCCGCTGGGACCCGGCCGCGCGCCCCGTCGCCGTACCGCTGCACCAGGCGCTGAGCGCCGCCGCGCACGAGAAGGCCGACACCGTCGTCATCGACCTGGCGGGGCCCGTGCCGTACGAACTCACCGGACCCGCCCTGTTCGCGCTGGCCGAGGGCCGTACCAGCACCGACCCGCTCGACGACCCGGCCGTCGTCACGGCGGTGAAGGAGGTGGTCGCCGCCGAGCCCTCCGTACTGAGGGCGCATCTCGGCCCGGGGGAGGCGGACGGCACCCTCGCGCTCGTGCTGCTGCCGGACGCCGCCCCGGCGGACGCGATCCGGCGGATCGCGGGCGCGCTGGCGGCCGACGACGTACTGAGGGCCCGCCTGGTGCGCGGCCTCGACCTGGCACTGCTGCCGGCCGCCGCCACACCCCCGGGCGAGCCCTTCTACGTACGCGACCGGCCCGTGTCCGAGCGGACTGTGCCCGACCCCTCGCTACCCGATCAGCCGTAGACGGGGCCCGTGTACTTCTCGCCGGGGCCCTGGCCCGGCTCGTCCGGGACCAGCGACGCTTCGCGGAAGGCCAGCTGGAGCGACTTCAGCCCGTCGCGCAGCGGCGCCGCGTGGAAGGAGCTGATCTCGGTCGCGCTCGCGTCCATCAGCCCGGCCAGCGCCTGCACCAGCTTGCGGGCCTCGTCCAGGTCCTTGTGCGCCTCGCCGTCCTCCGTGAGACCGAGCTTCACCGCGGCGGCGCTCATCAGATTCACGGCGACGGTCACGATCACCTCGACGGCCGGGACCTCCGCGATGTCGCGGGTCATGGCGTCGAAGTCGGGGGAAGAGTCCTGGGGGGACGGCGTGTCGCTCATGCCGCACACGATAGGCCCAGGGGCGCGGGCCGCTCGGCGGGTCCCCGGCGGTTAGCGCCATCCCCGCCGTGCTGCTAACCTTGTGTTACGACCGGTCGGACACGCGTGTGGCCGACCCACAAGTGGAGGCTCCGTTCTCCCACCTGGCTGCCCCTCGGGGCGGCGGGTCACCGGTCAGGTGGCGCCCATCGTTCCGTACGGACGATGGAGCCGCCCGATGCGCGCCCCGCGGTTCGACGCGGCGGTGTTCCGGTATTCATGGAGCTCCCGCCTGTGTCCCGTCCGGGGCATTTTTCGTTACTCCCCGCGGTTGGTCTGTCGAAACAGACGTTACGCGGCTGTCTGCCAGACAGTCGTGTGGTGCTACCGAGGAGGATCCATCAGCGCTGAGCCCCGCATTAACGACCGGATTCGTGTTCCCGAGGTCCGCCTTGTCGGCCCCAGCGGCGAGCAGGTCGGCATCGTGCCGCTTGCGAAGGCCCTGGAGCTCGCGCAGGAGTACGACCTGGACCTGGTCGAGGTCGCGGCGACCGCCCGTCCGCCCGTGTGCAAGCTCATGGATTACGGGAAGTTCAAGTACGAGTCGGCCATGAAGGCCCGTGAGGCGCGCAAGAACCAGGCGCACACGGTCATCAAGGAGATGAAGCTCCGGCCGAAGATCGACCCGCACGACTACGACACCAAAAAGGGTCACGTCGTCCGGTTCCTCAAGCAGGGCGACAAGGTCAAGATCACGATCATGTTCCGTGGTCGTGAGCAGTCCCGTCCGGAACTGGGCTTCAGGCTGCTCCAGCGGCTGGCGTCCGACGTCGAGGAGCTCGGCTTCATCGAGTCGAACCCGAAGCAGGACGGCCGGAACATGATCATGGTTCTGGGCCCGCACAAGAAGAAGACCGAGGCCATGGCCGAGGCTCGCGAGGCCCAGGCGGCCCGCAAGGCCGAGCGCCAGGGCTTCGCGCCCGACGACCACGTGGACGAGTCCCCGGACGCCACGCAGGCTCGTGCGAACGCCGAAGCCGAGGCTCCGGCCGAATCGTCCTCCGACGCGTGACCCACGGGGTGGCCGGCCAGGCACCCCCGGGCTCCGCCCGGAAGATCCAGATAGCGAACTGACGCTCCCAAGGGCCGGTCCGACCGGCCGGGAGCGCCACTGACGAGGAGAGAACGGCGCTATGCCGAAGAACAAGACGCACAGCGGTGCCAGCAAGCGCTTCAAGATCACCGGCTCCGGCAAGGTGATGCGTGAGCGTGCCGGCAAGCGCCACCTGCTCGAGCACAAGTCGTCGCGAGTGACCCGGCGCCTGACCGGCACCGTCGAGCTGGCCCCGGGCGACGCCAAGAAGATCAAGAAGCTTCTCGGCAAGTGACGTCGCGGCCCCCGGTGACGGGGGCGCGACGCAAGGACCGGGACCCAATTCGTTTCCGGGCCGGGTGAGCGGTGACTGACTCCCGCTGAAACCGGCCCCGCTACAAGGAGTTAAACAAGTGGCACGCGTCAAGCGGGCAGTCAATGCCCACAAGAAGCGCCGGGCGATTCTCGAGCAGGCCAAGGGTTACCGCGGCCAGCGCTCACGTCTGTACCGCAAGGCCAAGGAGCAGGTCACTCACTCCCTGGTCTACAACTACAACGACCGCAAGAAGCGCAAGGGCGACTTCCGCCGGCTGTGGATCCAGCGGATCAACGCCGCCGCCCGTCAGAACGGCATGACGTACAACCGCCTCATCCAGGGTCTGAACGCCGCCAACATCGAGGTGGACCGCAAGATCCTGGCCGAGCTCGCGGTCAACGACGCCAACGCGTTCGCCGCGCTGGTCGAGGTCGCCCAGAAGGCGCTCCCGAGCGACGTCAACGCCCCGAAGGCCGCTGCCTGATCCCCTGCCGGATCACGGTCACGGATCACGGAGCAGAGCACTTCCCGCCGGACCCGCAGGCACCGCGCCTGCGGGTCCGGCGCGTTCCACCCTCCGGCCACGCGCGCGTGCCTCCCCTCCTTTCTACGTCCGCAACTGAAGCGAGCCGCCGCCCATGGGCACCCCCGAGCTGATCTCTCCGCGTTCCCCCCGTGTCACCGCCGCCCGGCGGCTCGCCAGACGGGCCTTCCGCGGCAAGGAGCGCCGGTTCATCGCCGAGGGCCCGCAGGCCGTACGCGAAGCGGTCGGACACCGGGGCGAGGACGGAGTGCCCACGCTGATCGAGCTGTTCACCACCGTCGAGGCCGCCGAGCGGTACGCCGACATCGTCGACGCCGCCCGCGCCGCCGGGGCGCAGGTGCACCACGCGGACGCCGCCGTCGTCGCCGACGTCTCCCAGACCGTCACCCCGCAGGGACTCCTCGGCGTCTGCCGCTTCCTGGACACACCGTTCGAGTCCGTCCTGCGGGCGCGGCCCCGTCTCGTCGCGGTCCTGGCGAACGTGCGCGACCCGGGCAACGCGGGCACCGTGCTGCGCTGCGCCGACGCGGCGGGCGCCGACGCCGTCGTCCTCACCGACGCGTCCGTCGACCTCTACAACCCCAAGTCGGTCCGGGCGTCGGTCGGTTCGCTCTTCCATCTGCCGGTCGCCGTCGGCGTCCCCGTCGAAGAGGCCGTGACGGGCCTGCGGGGAGCGGGAGTCCGGGTCCTGGCCGCCGACGGGGCGGGCGACGACGACCTCGACGACGAGCTGGACGCGGGCACCATGGGCGTCCCGACCGCCTGGATCTTCGGCAACGAGGCGTGGGGGCTGCCGGCCGAGACCCGGGCGCTGGCGGACGCCGTCGTACGCGTCCCGATCCACGGAAAGGCCGAGAGTCTGAACCTGGCGACCGCCGCGGCCGTATGTCTCTACGCCTCGGCTCGGGCGCAGCGTGTGCGCATCGGGAGCTGAGGGGGTCCGCGCAGTCACCTTGAGCGATGAGAGCTAGTAGGGTGACGGACACGTCGGGGGCCCACTGTGCTCCTCGGAAGAGGTGGGATGCGGGCATGACGGTCGGTGCGAGCGGGTCGGCCATCACACGGGGACCCGTCAGGCCCGAGCCCGGCGGCGCCGGCCCCCCGGACCCCGGCGAGGACCCACGGCAGGACCCGGCACGGGATCCCGGCGCAGACCTCGGAACAGACTTCGGCCCGGACGTTGGACCGGACCTCGGACCGGGCCCCGAGACGGACGTCGGACCGGACGCCGGGACGGACGCCGGCACCGGCCTCGCGGCCGGCTTCGGGATCGATCCCGACGACCTCCCCGACGGTCTTGTCGTCGCCGACGAGACGGGCCGCGTGATCTGCTTCAATGCCGCCGCCGCCCGTATCACCGCCGTCCCCGCCGCCGACGCCGTCGGCAGCCCGCTGGAGCGCGCGCTGCCCCTCGAAGACCTCGAAGGCCGCCGCTGGTGGGCGCTCACCGATCCGTACGGCGGTCTCCTCACCCGCTTCGGCCAGCCCGAGCGCAATCTCCTGCTGCCGGGCGGCCGTGAGGTCCTGGTCTCCGCCCGTTACGTGCGCACGCACCCCCAGGGGCCCGTACGCCGCCTCGTCATCAGCATCCGCGGCACCGAGGCCCGCCGCCGTACCGAACGCAGCCACGCCGAGCTGATCGCGACCGTCGCACACGAACTGCGCTCCCCGCTCACCTCCGTGAAGGGCTTCACGGCGACGCTGCTCGCCAAGTGGGAGCGGTTCACCGACGACCAGAAGCGCCTCATGCTGGAGACTGTCGACGCCGACGCCAACCGCGTCACCCGGCTGATCGCCGAACTGCTCGACATCTCCCGGATCGACTCGGGCCGCCTCGAAGTGCGCCGCCAGCCGGTCGACATCGGCACCGCCGTCGGACGTCACATCCAGTCGATCACCGCGTCCGGCCAGTCCCCGGACCGTTTCCTCGTACGGATCCAGCAGCCGCTGCCCGACCTGTGGGCCGACCCCGACAAGATCGACCAGATACTCGGCAACCTCCTCGAAAACGCGGTGCGCCACGGCGAGGGAACTGTCACGATCGAGGTGGCACCCGCCCAGGTCAAGCACGTCGACCACGGGCACGCGGAGCACACCCACGCCGACGGCGGCGCGAAAGGAACAGCGGTCACCGTGAGCGACGAAGGCCCCGGCATCCCCGAGGAGTCGATGGCCCGTGTCTTCACCCGCTTCTGGCGGGGGAGCAAGCGCGGTGGCACGGGCCTGGGGCTTTACATCGTCAAGGGCATCGTCGAGGCGCACGGCGGGACGATCACCGTAGGTCGCGGACCCGGCGGCGGCGCCCAGTTCCGATTTATTCTGCCCGTCGGCGCCCCCGCTTATCTGAAATAGACTTCGCCACGAAGTGTCAGGTAGAGCGGTGGTGGGTGACGGGCAGGCCTGACCGCCCACGAGCTTCTTCACTCCGTACGGCCTTTAGACTCGATCCTTGGCACCTTTGCGTGCCCGGCCATCGAGCGGGGTCGTTCTGCCCAGCCAACCGGAAGTACGGGAAGAGATGTCGGCACCCAACAAGTCGTACGACCCAGTCGAGGTCGAGGCGCTGAAACCGGAAGAGATCGAGCGCATGCGGGACGAGGCCGTCGCGGCCTTCGCCGCCGCCGGCGACCTCGAAGCGCTCGCCCACGCGAAGACGGCGCACGCCGGCGGCACCTCGCCCCTGTCGCTCGCCAACCGCGAGATCGGCGCGCTGCCCCCGCAGGCCAAGGCCGAGGCGGGCAAGCGCGTGGGCCAGGCCCGCGGCGCCGTGAACAAGGCGCTGGCCGCCCGGCAGGTGGAGCTGGAGGCCGAGCGAGACACGCGGGTGCTGGTCGAGGAGGCGGTGGATGTCACACTGCCGTACGACCGCGTCCCCGCCGGCGCCCGGCACCCCCTCACCACCTTGATGGAGCGCATCGCCGACATCTTCACGGCCATGGGCTACGCGGTGGCGGACGGCCCCGAGGTCGAGGCGGAGTGGTACAACTTCGACGCCCTGAACTTCGTGCCCGACCACCCGGCGCGCCAGATGCAGGACACCTTCTTCGTCCAGGGTCCGGAGGGCACGCCGGGCGACGAGTCCGGGGTCGTGCTGCGTACGCACACCTCACCGGTCCAGGCGCGCGCGATGCTCGACCGTGAGCCGCCCGTCTATGTCATCTGTCCGGGCCGCGTCTACCGCACGGACGAACTGGACGCCACTCACACCCCGGTCTTCCACCAGGTCGAACTGCTCGCCGTGGACGAGGGCCTCACCATGGCCGACCTCAAGGGCACCCTCGACCACATGGTCCAGGAGCTGTTCGGCGGCGAGGGCATGAAGACCCGGCTGCGGCCGAACTTCTTCCCCTTCACCGAGCCGTCCGCCGAGATGGACATGGTCTGTTACGTCTGCCGCGGCGAGTCCGTCGGCAACCCGGACCGGCCCTGCCGCACCTGTGGCAGCGAGGGCTGGATCGAGCTGGGCGGCTGCGGCATGGTCAACCCGAAGGTGCTGATCGCCTGCGGTGTGGACCCCGAGAAGTACAGCGGATTCGCCTTCGGGTTCGGCATCGAGCGGATGCTGATGTTCCGCCACAACGTCGAAGACATGCGAGACATGGTCGAGGGTGACGTCCGGTTCACCCGGCCCTTCGGGATGGAGATCTGATGCGCGTCCCGCTTTCCTGGCTGCGGGAGTACGTCGACCTGCCGGCCACCGAGACCGGCCGCGACGTGCAGGCCAGGCTCGTCCCCGCCGGCCTTGAGGTCGAGACCGTCGAACAGCTCGGCGCCGGGCTCAAGGGCCCGCTCGTCGTCGGCAAGGTCCTCACCGTCGAGGAGCTGACCGAGTTCAAGAAGCCCATCCGCTTCTGCACCCTCGACGTCGGCGACGCCAACGGCACCGGTGAGCCGCAGGAAGTCATCTGCGGCGCGCGGAACTTCGCCGTCGGCGACAAGGTCGTCGTGGTCCTGCCCGGCGCCGTCCTGGCCGGTGGATTCGAGATCTCCGCCCGCAAGACGTACGGCCGTACCTCGCACGGCATGATCTGCTCCAGCGGCGAGCTGGGCATGGGCGACGACGGCAGCGGCGGCATCATCGTCCTGCCGCCGGAGTACGAGGTGGGCACCGACGCGATCGAGCTGCTCCAGCTCGTCGACGAGGTGCTCGACATCGCGGTCACCCCCGACCGCGGCTACTGCCTGTCGATGCGCGGTGTCGCCCGTGAGACCGCCATCGCGTACGGGCTGCCGCTGCGCGACCCGGCGCTGCTGGACGTGCCCGCGCCGAACTCGTACGGCCACCGCGTGGAGATCGCCGACCCCGTCGGCTGCGACCACTTCACCGCGCGTACGGTCACCGGGCTCGACCCCGAGGCACGCTCGCCGATCTGGCTCAAGCGCCGGCTCCAGAAGGCCGGGATGCGGCCCATCTCGCTGGCCGTCGACATCACCAACTACGTGATGCTGGAGATCGGCCAGCCGCTGCACGCCTACGACCGCAACCGGGTGGACGGCGCGATCGGCGTCCGGCGTGCCACCCAGGGCGAGGAGCTGACCACGCTCGACGGCGTCAAGCGCGTCCTGGACGCGGCCGACCTCGTCATCACCGACGACCGCGGACCGATCGGCCTCGCAGGCGTCATGGGCGGCGCCGACACCGAGATCGCCGACGGCGAGATCGTGGCGAGCCCGCTGTCCTCGACCGCCGCCGAGCGCGCCTCGCGCGGCACCACCGAGGTCGTCATCGAGGCGGCGCACTTCGACCCGATCTCCATCGCCCGCACCGCGCGCCGGCACAAGCTGCCCTCCGAGGCGTCCCGGCGCTTCGAGCGCGGCGTGGACCCGCACGCCGCGTCGGCGGCGGCGCAGCGCACCGTCGACCTGCTGGTGCTGCTCGCGGGCGGCTCGGCGGAGGCCGGTGTCACCGAGGTCGTCGCCCCGTCCGGGCCGCACACCATCACGATGGCCGCCGACCACCCCGACAAGGTGGCCGGTCTCGCGTACGGCAGGGAGACCGTCGTCCGACGGCTCCAGGAGATCGGCTGCGATGTCCAGGGACAGGACGAGCTGATCGTCACCGTCCCGAGCTGGCGCTCCGACCTGCGCGAGATCAACGATCTCGCCGAAGAGGTCATTCGGCTGGAGGGGTACGAGAATCTGCCCTCCACGCTGCCCAGGCCGCCGGCCGGGCGCGGGCTCACGGAGCGGCAGCGGCTGCACCGGAGGGTCGGCCGCGCGCTGGCCGGGGCCGGCTATGTCGAGGTGCTGAACTACCCGTTCGTCGGCGCCGCGCAGCTCGACCAGCTCGGACTGGCCGCCGACGACGACCGCCGCCGCGCGGTCAGGCTGGCCAACCCGCTCGCCGACACCGAGCCCGAGATGCGCACGACACTGCTGCCCGGTCTCTTCGGCGCGCTGCGCCGCAACGACGGCCGTGGCTCGCACGATCTGGCGCTGTACGAGACCGGTCTGGTCTTCCGGCCCACGGGCGAGGAGAAGGTGCCGGCCCGGCTGCCCGTCGACCGCCGCCCCTCGCCGCAGGACCTGGCGACGCTCGACGCCGCGCTGCCCCGGCAGCCGCGCCACGCGGCCGTCGTCCTCGCCGGAGCGCGGGAGCGGGCCGGCTGGTGGGGCGCGGGCCGTCCCACCCAGTGGGCGGACGCGATCGAGGCGGCCCGTACGGTCGCCGCCGAGGCGGGCGTCGAGCTGACGGTCGAGGCCGACCAGTACGCGCCGTGGCACCCGGGCCGCTGCGCCGCGCTGTACGCCACGGTGGACGGCGAGCGCACGCTCGTCGGCCACGCCGGTGAGGTGCACCCGCGCGTCATCAAGGCGTACGGCCTGCCGGAGCGCACCTGCGCGACGGAGCTGGAGCTGGACCTCGTGGAGCGGGCGGGCACGGGCGCGCTGCGGGCGCCGCGTATCTCGACCTTCCCCGTCGCGACGCAGGACGTGGCGCTGGTGGTGGACCAGGGCGTGCCGGCCGCCGATGTGGAGCGGGCGCTCGGTGAGGGCGCGGGCGAACTGCTCGAATCGGTGCGGCTGTTCGACGTGTTCACCGGTGAGCAGCTGGGCGAGGGGCGTAAGTCCCTGGCGTACGCGCTGCGGTTCCGCGCCGCCGACCGGACGCTGACCGTGGACGAGGCGTCGGCCGCGCGCGACGCGGCGGTGGCGCTGGCGGCCGAGCGTACGGGGGCGGTGCTGCGCGGGGCGTGAGCCGCGTGCGGCTGAGCTGACACGGAGGAGGGGCGTCGCCGGTTTCAGGTCCGGCGACGCCCCTCCGGTGTGTCCGGGCCCCGGCCCAGACCTGGTTCCCCGGCGGGGACGCGTCCCGTCACCACCGGCGGTCGGACACCCCGACGAGGGCGAGCCCGTACGCGGATACCGGCGCAGGCCGAGGGGGGCGAACACTGCGCCGTATCCGCCTCGCAACTGGCTGCGCGGCCGGTGCGCCGTCCGCCCCGCCGCGGAGTAACGGGCAGGTAGGCGGGGCGGACGGCGCCAGGTGGGCCGCCGTACCGCACGAGGGGGAGTGCGGCGGCCCGGCCGCTCCTTGCGAGACCACCCACTCAACAGCCGCCGGGCCCCCGGGCGGCAGGGCGCACAACGGACCGACCGGGGCATTACGTTCACACCCCGTGCGATGTCCCGCTCCATTACGCTGTGGCTGCCGAGGTTCCGGAGGGGCCCTATGCAGCCCAACACCTTGCTCGATTCGCTGATCGACGAGGCACGTATGTCGCACGCCGGGTTCGCCGCCCGGGTCAACAGAGCGGGACAGTCGCGCGGGCTCGGACTTCGGTACGAACACACGTCTGTGCTCCGGTGGTTGAGGGGCCAGCGGCCTCGCGGTCAGGTGCCCGAGCTGATCTGCCAGGTGCTGGGTGAACGGCTGGGGCGCACCCTCACGCTCGACGACGTCGGTCTCGGCGGGACTCCCGGCGCGCCGGGCCGCGATGCCACCCTCTCGGTGTTCGTGGAGCGGGCGACCGCCCTGTGGCGCTCCGACCAGCAGCAGCGCGGCCATGTGGTGGAGGCGCCCGCCGTGACCGGTACGCATGCCGTGATGCCGGTCTGGGAGTGGGAGAACCCGCCCGAGGACGCGGACGTCTCGCGCAGCGGCCCCGGCCGCGTCGGCCCGGCGGACATCGAACTGCTGCGGACGGCCAGGGCGCACTACGAGCTGATGTATCGCAGGGCGGGCGGTCTCGCCACCCACGCGCGGATCGTGGGCTTCCTCAACGCCGAGACCGCGCCGCTGCTGCGGGGCGGCTACAGCGACGCGACGGGCCGCCAACTGCACCGCGCCACGGGCGGGTTGGTGGCGGTGGCCGGTATCTGCGCGTACGACTCCGACGCCCAGGGGCTGGCCCAGCGCTACTTCCACCAGGCGCTTCGGCTCGCGAAGGCCAGTGGGGACACGGGACTTGGCGCGTACGCCATCGGGCTGCTCGTCAACCAGTCGCTGTTCATGGGGGAGTACCGGCAGGCGGTGGCCTTCGCGGAGGCGGCGCTGCGTACGGCGGGACGGGCGATCACCCCGGCGTTGGCCGCCGATCTGTACGCGATGCAGGCCAAGTCGTACGCCCTGCTCGGCGACGGGCGCGCGGCGCGCGAGTGCATCGGGCGGGCGGAGTGCGAGGCGGGCCGGATCAGACCGGGCCAGGAGCCGGACGAGACCGGCTATGTGGAGCCGGGGCTGGTCGATGTCCAGGTGGCCGAGGCGCTGCTCAGCCTCGGTGAGCTGAACGCCGCGCGGTCGCACGCCACCGAGGCGGTGGGCGCCCCGGCGCACGACCGGGGGCGGGTGCACCGGCTCGCGATGCTCACCCAGATCGAGTTGCGGCAGGGCGAGCCGGACCGGGCGGCCCGTACCGCGCGGGAGATGGCCGAGCGCGCGCGGGGGATGGAGTCGCTGCGGCTCAGGGACCGGATGACCGCGGT
This sequence comes from Streptomyces sp. NPDC006643, assembly GCF_042870175.1. NCBI lineage: Bacteria > Bacillati > Actinomycetota > Actinomycetes > Kitasatosporales > Streptomycetaceae > Streptomyces > Streptomyces sp. NPDC006643. The sequence goes on from NZ_JBIAHA010000010.1 coordinate 25,504, forward strand.
GCGGCTGGGGCTGCTGGAGAGCGGCAGCGCGGACGCGACGGAAGCGGCCGGATTGATCGCGCGGGCTCTGCGCGTTCCCCTGTGAGGAGGTGCCTGCTGCGATATTGCCAACTCCCGATCGGAAGGTGGCAAAACCGTGCAGTGGGCGAACTTAAGCGAACACACTGTGTATGAGAATCGCTGGTTCCAGGTAAATCTGGCGGACGTCGAACTCCCCGACGGCCGGCATCTGGACCACTTCCTCATCCGGCTCCGTCCCGTGGCCGTGGCGACGGCCGTCAACGAGGCCAACGAGGTGCTGATGCTCTTCAGGCACCGCTTCATCACCGACAGCTGGGGCTGGGAACTCGCCGCCGGAGTCGTCGAGGACGGCGAGTCCGTCGAGACGGCGGCGGCGCGGGAGATGGAGGAGGAGACCGGCTGGCGTCCCGGCCCCCTCCGGCATCTGCTCACCGTCGAGCCGGCCAACGGACTGACCGACGCGAGACACCATCTCTACTGGTCGGACGCGGCCACCTACACCGGCCACCCGGCGGACGACTTCGAGTCCTCGCGCCGTGCGTGGGTACCGCTGAGGCGCGTCCCCGAGATGATCGCGCGGGGCGAGGTGCCGGCCGCCAACATGGCGGCCGGGCTGCTGATGCTCCATCATCTGCGCCTGGGCGGCGGCGGGTAGGACACCCGCCGGGGGCTCAGCCGTACGGGTAGAAGCCCGACCCCGTCTTACGGCCGAGGCGCCCCGCGTCCACCATGCGCTGGAGCAGCGGGGGAGCGGCGTACAGCGGCTCCTTGTACTCGGCGTACATCGAGTCGGCGACCGACGCCACGGTGTCCAGGCCGATCAGATCGGCGAGCTTCAGCGGGCCCATCGGGTGGGCGCAGCCCAGCTCCATCCCGTTGTCGATGTCCTCACGGCTCGCGATGCCGGACTCGAACATCCGGATCGCCGACAGCAGATAGGGAATGAGCAGGGCGTTCACCACGAAACCGGACCGGTCCTGGGCACGGATCGCGTGCTTGCCCAGCATGTCCTGGACGACGGCCTCGGCGCGCTTGACCGTGTCGTCGGACGTCGTCAGTGCCGGGATCAGCTCCACGAGCTGCTGGACCGGTGCCGGGTTGAAGAAGTGGATGCCGATGACCTGGTCGGGACGGGACGTCGCGACGGCCAGCTTGACCAGCGGGATGGAGGAGGTGTTGGACGACAGGATCGCGTCGGGGCGCGTCACGACCTGATCGAGGACCTGGAAGATCTCCGTCTTGACCTGCTCGTTCTCCACGACGGCCTCGATCACCAGATCGCGGTCGGCGAACTCCCCGAGATCGGTGGTGAAGCTGAGTCGGCCGAGCGTCGCGTCGCGCTCCTCCTCGGTGATCTTGCCGCGCTCGGCGGCCTTGGAGAGGGAGTTGAAGAGGCGGGTACGCCCTATCTCCAGGGCCTCGCCGGTGGTCTCGGCGACCATCACCTCGAAGCCGCTGCGGGCGCACACCTCCGCGATGCCTGCGCCCATCTGGCCGCAGCCCACCACTCCGACGCGTTCGATGTCGGTCACATCGTGCCTTTCGCTGGTCCCGGTCCTGCGGGGCCCCGTGTGATTCCGGTGCCCGCTCCGGCCCCCGACGTTACTCCGCGCAGGTGTGTGCACGGCGGGCCGGGGCGGGCATGCTGTGCGGCAACGTCTGTCCGAGACAACCGACGAGGGGTCTGTAAATGCGGCAAATCGGTAGAAGAGGGTTCGTGGCGGTCACAGCGGGTGCTCTCACGTCACTGGCGATCGCCGGGGACGCGGCGGCGGTCGGCAGGGCGGCGAACGGAGCGGCGGCGGGCGCGGAGGGCGCCGCCGGGTCCGGTGGCCGGCACAGCTCGCACGGTGAGCTGCGCGGGATGTGGCTCGCCACGGTCGTGAACCGCGACTGGCCGTCGAAGCCCGGACTGCCGGCGGCCGAACAGCGCGCCGAACTGCTCAAGTTCCTGGACACCGCGGTCGACCGGAAGCTGAACGCCGTCATCTTCCAGGTGCGGCCGACCGCCGACGCGCTCTGGCCCTCGCCGTTCGAGCCGTGGGCCGAGTGTCTGACCGGCGTACAGGGCAAGGACCCGGGCTGGGACCCGCTGGGTACGGCGGTGAAGGAGGCCCACAAGCGCGGTCTCGAACTGCACGCCTGGTTCAACCCGTACCGTGTGGCCAATCACACGGACCCGTCCCGGCTCATCCCGAGCCACCCGGCGCGCAAGCACCCCGACTGGATCCTGCCGTACGGCGGGAAGCTGTACTACAACCCGGGCATCCCCGAGGTCAGGAAGTTCGTCCAGGACGCGATGCTCGACGCCGTACGGCGCTACGACATCGACGCCGTGCACTGGGACGACTACTTCTACCCGTACCCGGTCGCCGGTCAGGTCTTCGACGACGACGCGCAGTACGCCCGGTACGGCGCGGGCTTCCCCGACAAGGCCGCCTGGCGGCGCGACAACACCGACCGGCTGGTGCGCGAGACGGGGGAGCGGATCAAGCAGATCAAGAAGCACGTCGCCTTCGGCATCAGCCCGTTCGGGGTGTGGCGCAACATCGCCACCGACCCGACCGGCTCCGACACCAAGGCCGGGGTGCAGACGTACGACGACCTGTACGCCGACACCCGCAAGTGGGTCAAGGAGGGCTGGATCGACTACATCACCCCGCAGGTCTACTGGAACATCGGCTTCGCCGCGGCCGACTACGCGAAGCTCGTGCCCTGGTGGAGCGAGGTGGTGAAGGGGACGGACGTCGACCTCTACATCGGCGAGGCCCTCTACAAGGCGGGCGACCCCGCCCAGCCCGCGCCGTGGCAGGACGTGGCGGAGGTCTCCCGCCATCTGACGTTCGCCAAGCAGTACCCGCAGGTGCGCGGGCACTGCTACTTCTCGGCGCTGGAGTGCGTGAACGACAAGAACGGGGCGTTCGCGAGGGCGGTGGCCGACCACTACAAGTCCCGGGTGCGTCCGCCCCGGCAGCGGTAACACCCCTCAGGCGCGGGCCCGTTGGGTGACCGCGATGCACAGCAGTACGGCGACGGCCGCGAGCGGCGCGGCCGTCGCCAGCTGCTCCCCGAGCAGCAGCACCGACCAGACCAGTGTCAGCAGCGGCTGGGCCAGCTGGAGCTGGCTGGCCTTCTCGACCCCGATCGCGGCCATGCCCCGGTACCAGACATAGAGACCGAAGAACGTCGACCCCGCCGCCACCCACACCAGTCCGGTCACGCCCTGAGCGGTCAGCCGCACCGGCTCGAAGGACAGGGCGACGGCCGAGACCACCAGATTCAGCGGCAGACACGCGACCAGCGCCCAGCCGATCACCTGCCATCCCGGCATCAGCCGCGCCAGCCGGCCGCCCTCCGTATAGCCGGCCGCGCACACCAGCAGCGCGCCGAACAGATACAGATCACCGGTCGACACCGCCCCGCCGCTCTGCTGGAGGGTGAAGGCGAGCACCACCGCCGCCCCCGCGACGGCCGCGCCCCAGAACGTGCGGGACGGGCGCCTGCCCGTACGCAGCGCGGAGAACGCGGCGGTGCTCAGCGGCAGCAGCCCCACCACCACGGCGGCGTGCGCCGTGGTCGACGTCTGGAGCGCCAGCGTCGTCAGCATCGGGAAGCCGAGCACCACACCGGAGGCCACCACGGCGAACGCGCCCCAGTGCCGGCGCTCCGGGAAGGGCACACGCAGCGCCAGCAGGAAACCGCCCGCGATCAGCGCCGCGAGCACGCTGCGTATCGCGACCAGGGACCAGGGGCCGAAACTCTCCAGCCCCCAGACCGTCGCCGGAAAGGTGAGCGAGAAGGCGAGGACGCCCGCCGCCGCGAGGAGGGTGCCGCCGGTGACCGCTACCGGGTCGGTACGAGTAGCGCTATCCTGTGCTGTCATGCAAGAGCGTAGCAGCGTGGCCGAGTTGGTGAAATCTCTGAGGGTGGAGCTGAACCGCTACTCACCTGGTGGAAAGCTGCCGTCCAGCCGCGAGCTGGTCGAGCGCCACCGGGTCTCCCCGGTGACCGTCACCCGGGCGCTCGCCCAGCTCGCCGCCGAGGGCCTGGTCGTCACCCGCCCCGGCGCCGGCTCCTTCCGCGCCCAGGCCAGGCCCGGCGCGTCACGGGCCGGGGACACCTCCTGGCAGGAGGTCGCGCTCAGCGCCGACGCCACCACCGAACTCGTCCCGCGCAGCGTCGACTCCTCCGCCGTACTGACCACCCTCGCCGCCCCGCCGCCCGGCGTGATCGAGTTCAACGGCGGCTACCTCCACTCCTCCCTCCAGCCCGAACAGGCCATGGCCGCCGCCCTCGCCCGCGCCGGGCGGCGCCCCGGCGCCTGGAGCCGCCCGCCCACCGACGGACTGCCCGAACTCCGCGAATGGTTCGCCCGTGGCATCGGCGACACCTGGACGGCCGCCGACGTACTCGTCACCTCGGGCGGTCAGAGCGCCCTGACCACCGCGCTGCGCGCGCTCGCCCCGCCCGGCGCGCCCGTCCTCGTCGAATCACCCACCTACCCCGGCATGCTCGCCATCGCACGGGCCGCCGGACTGCGGCCCGTCCCCGTACCCGTCGACCCCGACGGCGTACGCCCCGAACTCCTCGCCGCCGCCTTCCACGCCACCGGCGCCCGGGTCTTCGTCTGCCAGCCCCTCATCCAGAACCCCACCGGAGCGATCCTCTCGGCGGCGCGCCGGCCCGAAGTGCTGCGCATCGCCCGCGAGGCCGGCGCCTTCGTCGTGGAGGACGACTTCGTACGCCGGCTCATCCACGAGGACGCGGGCCCGCTGCCCGGCCCGCTCGCCGCCGACGACCCGGACGGAGTCGTCGTCCATGTCTGCTCCCTCACCAAGGCGACCTCACCCAGCCTCCGGGTCGGGGTGCTGGCCGCCCGGGGCCCGGTGCTCGAACGGCTGCGCGCCATCCATGTCGTGGACTGCTTCTTCGTCGCCCGCCCGCTCCAGGAGGCCGCACTCGAACTGGTCGGCTCACCCGCCTGGAGCCGCCATCTGCGGTTCATCTCAAGGGAGTTGAGGGACCGCAGGACCGCCATGACCGCCGCCGTCCGCCAACGGCTCCCCGAACTGGCCCTCCCGCACATCCCGCCGGGCGGCTACCACCTCTGGGTGCGGCTGCCCGACGGCACCGACGAACAGGCCCTGGTCTCCGCCGCGTTGCGCGCGGGCGTCGCCGTCACCCCCGGCCGTCCCTACTTCTGCGCCGAACCCTCCGCCGGCCATCTGCGGCTGGGGTACGCGGCCGTCGCGGGGGCGCAGGAGATCGCCGACGGTGTACGGCGGCTGCGCACGGCCTGCGACGAAGTTCTCGGCGGAGCGTTCGGCGAGGCGTAGCGACGGGGCGCGTCAGCCGGTACGCAGAACGCGGAACCGGTCCGGCGCCGCCGGATCCCGGTCGGCCACCTGGACCGGCGACCCCGATCCCTGCCACACGCCGATGCCCGGCTCGCGGCCGAACCGGATCGGACCGCGAGTGCCGTCGACCGAGACTTGCGGCCAGGACTCGGCGACGCGCGCCCGGTCCGTGCCGTGCGCGCGCAGCACATCGGCGAGCACGGCGATCGTGTCGTACCCCTCGAACGCGACGAACGACGGCGCCCGCGCCAGCCGTTCGCGCAGGGCCGCGTCGACGCGTACACCGAGCGGGGTGAGCCGCTCGGGCAGATACCGCAGGAACGGGATCCCGGCGCCGTCGGCGCCCAGCAGGGTCTCCCAGTCGGTGAACTCGGGCTGCCCTGCCGGAGCGCCGATCAGCGTCCCCGCGAGACGCGGGTCGGCGCGGACGGACCTGACGAGCGACACCGCGGGCTCCGGCTGGCCGACCAGCAGGAGCAGGGCCGTCGCGCCGTGCTCCACGAGCGCGTCGCACACATCGGCGGGGGCGAGCGCGCTCATGTCGAGTTCCACGACGGCGCCGCCGCGCGGAGCGAGACGCTCCCGCAGGACGCGGGTGCCCGATGCCCAGTACAGACTCGGCGCGGCTGCCACCGCGATCCGGCTGTGGCCCGCGTCGAGGAGGAAGTCCGCGTAGATCCGCCAGCCGCGGGACTGCGGAGGAGGCAGCCGCGCGACATGATCCGTCGGCTGCTCCGTGAGCGTGTCGAGCACCGCCGACGAGCAGAGGAACGGCAGCCCGAGGGCGTCGGCCCTGGTGGCAGCCGCGCGAGCGACGACGCTGTGGTACTCACCCGCCACGGCGGCCACGCCCAGCCGGGCGAACTCGTCCAGGGCCGCCTCCGCCTTGCGCGGATCGGCGGCGGTGTCGCGGACCACCAGTTCGAGCGGGTTTCCGCCCACCCCGCCGGCGTCGTTGACCTCGCGCACGGCCAGTTCGAGTCCCGCGAGCAGATGTCGGCCCGCCTCGGTCCAGCCGGGGGGAGTCAGCGGAACGAGGGCGCCGATCTTGTACGTGACCATGCCGGACATTGCATCCACGCTCCGCGCCGACCGGCAACCGGATTAACGCGGCGCGTGGGCGATCATGGGCGTCATGCCCTCTTCTTCCTCTTCCTCCTCTGCTTCCCCGACCCCGACCCCGTCCACGCCTCCGGCCCCGTCCTCGATCCCCCGATTCCATCTGGCGGTGCCGGTCGACAACCTGGCCGCCGCCCGGCACTTCTACGGCGAGACACTCGGCCTGGAGCAGGGCCGCAGCGGTGACGGCTGGGTGGACTGGAACCTGCACGGCCACCAGTTCGTCACCCATCTCGCACCGGGCCGCCCGCCGCGCGTCCACAATCCGGTCGACGGACACGACGTGCCCGTGCCGCACTTCGGACTGATTCTGACCGTCCCCGCCTTCCAGGAACTCGCCGGCCGGCTCCGCGACGCCGGTACGACCTTCGTCATCGAGCCGTACGTACGCTTCGCGGGCGAGACGGGCGAGCAGTGGACGATGTTCCTGCTCGACCCGGCGGGCAACGCCCTGGAGTTCAAGGCATTCGCCGACGACTCCCAGGTCTTCGCCAGCTGAACCGGTACCGGCCGGCCGAGGACGGCGCGCCCGCGCCGTACGAAGCTGCCCCGGGTGGCACCCGCCACTGACAACGGAACCGCCACCTGGCAGCCTTCCGCCATGACCGAGACCACGACTTCCGCCGCGTACGACATCTCGACCGACCCCGCGCGCCTCGACGCGGACCGGATTCACCGCTGGCTGTCCACCGACGCGTACTGGGCGCTCGGCCGCGCGCGGGACGTCCAGGACAGGGCGATCGCCGGATCGCTCAACTTCGGTGTCTACGACACCGCGTCTGGCGAACAGGTCGCCTACGGCCGGGTCGTCACCGACCACGCCACCTTCGCCTGGCTCTGCGACGTGTATGTCGATCCCGTCGCCCGTGGCAAGGGACTCGGCACCGAACTCGTCGCCGTCGCACGGGACCACCTCGCCGAGCTGGGCGTACGGCGCTTCCTGCTCGCCACGGAGGACGCCCACGGCGTCTACGAGAAGGTGGGGTTCAAGTCCCTCGAGAATCCCCTGATGTGGATGACTCAGAACCTTCAGGATCCCTCTTGACCCGTACCACTTTCGGGATCACGATCCGGGCATGAGTGTTCGGGTCACGTTGGTCGCCGCCGCGCGCAGCTCAGCCCCACTTGCCGAACGTTTCGACGACGACCGCCCCCTCGACCAGACCGGCTGGCACGAGGTGCAGCGCGTCGCGCACGCGCTCGTGCCGCTGGCCGCCGCCGATCTGCGTTACTGCTCGCCCACCGCGCGCAGCCGCGCCACCGGGGAAGCCCTCGGCTACGCGCCCCTCGTCCAGCCGGCCCTGCGGGACTGCGACATGGGGCGCTGGCGCGGCTGCACCTTCGCGGACGTGGCCGCGCGTGAACCCGCCGCCGTGGACGCCTGGCTCGCCGACCCGCGCTCGGCCCCGCACGGCGGTGAGCCGCTGCTGGCGTTCATCTCCCGTATAGGGGGCTGGCTGGACACGCGCCCGGCCGACGACATCTGCGCCATCGTGGCCGTCGCCGAACCGGCGGTCATCAGGGCCGCGCTCGTCTACGCCCTGCACGCCCCCGCGCCGACCTTCTGGAACGTGGACGTCCGCCCGCTGTCCACGATCACGCTCATGGGCGGCCCCGGCCGCTGGAGCCTGCGTGTCGACGCCCGGCTCTGACGGGAACGGCCCGCGTGCCAGACTGCCTTGATGACCAGGGTGACCGGACACTTGATCGCAGTCGTCGGCAGCAGCCCCGGAGTCGGCAAGTCGACTCTCTGCCGCGCCCTCGCCCGCCGGGCCGCCGAATCGGGCGCGACGGTGGACCACTTCGAGGAAGCCGACATTCTCAGCCGCCCGTCCTTCCGCCCCGTGGCCGAGGAGTTCGCGGACGGCAGCGGCCGGGTGCGGCCCGCCACGCTGGTGGACTCCACCCGCGACTATGTGGCGAAGGCGCGTGCCGACGGCGTGGACGTCCTGGTCACCGACGCGCTGCTGCCGTTCATCCCCTCACTGGTGGCGTGGGGCCACGACGAGACCCGGATCGCCGCCGTGCTGGACGAGTTGGCGCGGGCGGTCCGGCCGACCCGCGTGACCGTGGTCTATCTGCGGGACGACCCGGACACCGCCCTGCGGCGCGCCGTCGAGCGCGAGGGGCCGGACTGGGCGGAGTGGTACGTCACCAAGCTCGGCGACTCGCCCGGTACCGGTTCCGTGAAGGATCTCGCGTCGGCCGCCGAACATCTGCGCCGGGAAGAGGAGTTGACCGTACGGCTGCTGGCCCGGACCGACTGGCGCGTGCTGCGCGTGGACGTCGGCGGGCGCGACGCCGCGCGGACCGAGCGGTACGTACGGGAGAACCTGCCCGAGCTGTGAGCCGCCGGGGCCGGGCCGGACGCGTGCCCGTCGCGGCCCGACCGGCGCGGCGGCCGGCCCGGACACCCGCTCAGCCGGTCGTCGCGAACGCGTCCACACCGGTGAGTTCGGCGGAGAGCTTCCACAGCCGCGCCGCCTGCTCGGGGTCCGCCGCGTACACGCGTACGCCGCCCTTGAAGTCGTCCTCGTCGGCGGGCTCGGCGATGTCGCAGTCCTCGCAGTACACACCGCCCGCGTCCGCCAACCGGGGCGAGGTCGCCGCCCACACCTGGGTGGCCGCGCCCTGCTCGGGCGTCTTGAACGACGTGTTGATCAGATTGCCGTCCTCGTCGATCCACCCGAAGGCGACCATCTCCTCCTTGGGAAGGTGCCGCTGGAGCGGTGTGAGGATGCCACCGGGGTGCAGCGAGAACGCCCGGACGCCGGAGTCCTTCCCGAGCGCGTCGAGGTGCACGGCGAACAGCGCGTTGGCGGTCTTCGCCTGGCCGTACGCCTGCCACTTGTCGTAACCCCGCTCGAACCACATGTCGTCCCAGCGGATCGGGGAGTGGCGGTGACCGGCCGACGACACGGAGACGACGCGCGCGCCGCCGCGCTCGATCGCGGGCCACAGACGGTTGACGAGCGCGAAGTGCCCGAGGTGGTTCGTCGCGAACTGCGCCTCCCAGCCCGGGCCGACGCGGGTCTCGGGGCAGGCCATGATCCCGGCGTTGTCGATCATGATGTCGATGTCGCGCCCGGAGGCGAGGAACCCCTCCGCGAACGCCCGGACGCTGTCCAGGTCACCGAGGTCCAGCTCGTCCACCTCCACCTTGCCCGCCGCCCCCTCGATGCCCGCGACGGCTTCCTCGGCGACGGCGCGCCGCCGGGCGGGCACCACGACATGGGCGCCCGCGCCCACCAGAGCGCGTGTCGTCTCCAGCCCGAGGCCCGAGTAGCCGCCGGTGACGATCGCGAGCTTCCCCCCGAGGTCGATCCCCCGCAGAACCTCCTCGGCGGTGCTGCCCGCGCCGAAACCTGAACCGATCTTGTGCTGAGGAGTAGTCATGGCTTCGACGGTACGTATTGGAGTGTCCTCGAAGTCAAGCGCCCAGAGCGGTGGCGCTGCGCCGCAGGAAGTCGCGCTCGGCGGCGTTCTCCGTACGGTCGGCCGCCTCCGTGTACGCCGCCGCCGCTTCCCTGGGAAGCCCGAGGCGTCTGAGCAGATCGGCCCGTACGGCGTGGAACGCGTGATAGCCCGCCAGCTCCGTTCCGAGATCGTCCACGAGGGCCAGGGCAGCGCGGGGGCCGTCGGTCTCGGCCACGGCGACCGCCCGGTTGAGCGCGACGACCGGACCCGGAGCGAGGGCGAGCAACTGGTCGTACAGCTGCCGGATCTGCCCCCAGTCGGTGGCGGCGGCGGTCGGCGCGTCGCTGTGGACGGCGTTGACCGCCGCCTGGAGCTGATACGGGCCCGGCCGGCCGCGCCGCAGACACTGCCGCACCAGCGCCTGGCCCTCGGCGACGAGATCGCGGTCCCAGCGGCCCCGGTCCTGGTCGGCGAGGAGGACGAGACTGCCGTCGTCGGTGGTGCGGGCGGGCTGGCGCGACTCGATGAGCAGCATCAGCGCGAGCAGCCCCCGGGCCTCCGGCTCGTCGGGCATCAGATCGACCAGCAGCCGGCCGAGCCGGACGGCCTCCTCACAGAGGTCGTCACGTACGAGCCGGTCGCCCGAGCCCGCCGTGTAGCCCTCGTTGAAGATCAGATACACGACGGACAGGACCGCGTCGAGGCGGTCGGGCAGATCGGCGGCACGGGGGATCCGGTACGGGATCCGGGCGTCGCGGATCTTGCCCTTGGCGCGGACGAGCCGCTGCGCCATGGTCGGCTCGGGCACCAGGAACGCGTGCGCGATCTCCGCCGTGGTGAGCCCGCCCAGCAGCCGCAGGGTGAGGGCGACGCGGGCGGCCGGGGCGAGGGCGGGATGGCAGCAGGTGAAGATCAGCCGGAGCCGGTCGTCGCGCACGGGGCCCTCCTCGTCCGATTCGCCGGGCCCGTGACCGGGTTCGGGGCCGGAGTCGAGCCCTTGGCCGGGCCCGTACAGGAGCGCGGCCTGCGCGTACCGGTCCGCGCGGGAGGACTCCCTGCGGAGCCGGTCGACGGCCCGGTGACGGGCCGTGGTGATGATCCAGCCGGCCGGACTCGGCGGCAGCCCGGTGTCGGGCCAGCGCCGGACGGCGGTGGTGAACGCGTCCTGGACCGCCTCCTCGGCGATGTCGACGTCGCCGAAGACGCGGACCAGGACGGACACCGCCCGGCCGTACTCCGTACGGAAGACGCGCCCGATCTCGGACCGGGAGACCGCGTCGGACATCAGCTGTCGACCTCGCCGAAGAACGGCCGCACCTCGATGGGGAGCGTCGTCGCCCGGGTGGCCTTGACGCCCCAGGCGAGCGCCGCGTCCAGATCGGGTGCCTGGACGATGCAGATCCCGCCGAGATACTCCTTGCTCTCGGTGTACGGCCCGTCCGTCATCAGTACGTCGCCCCCCTTGGCCCGTACGACGGTGGCGGTGCTCGGCGAGTGCAGCCCGCCGGCGAAGACCCAGGCGCCCGCGGCCTTCAGCTCCGCGTGGAAGGTCTCAAGGTCGCGGCTGATCGCGGCCAGCTCCTCGGGCGCGGGCGGGTCTCCGACGGGCTGGACCACGCTGAGCAGGTAGTACTTCATTTCGGGTGCCTCCTCGGTGCGCTGTGCCGCGCTCTCGTCGTCGGCGTCGTGCCGACCTCTCACCGTCTACACGAACGGCACCCGCCCGGATCGACACGCGCACAGGATCCGGGCGAATAATTCTCCGCGTCCGCCGGCATGTCCGTATCTGTGGGTCATACGGCCCTGTGGTCATGGCACACCGGCCCGCCCCTCCGGAGACTGGAAGCACCAGCGACCGGAAGGACCAGGTGATGACGATGACCGACGACGTCTCCGTACCGGCGGGCGTGCCCGTACCGGACACCAAGCTCGCGCGGGAGGCGACCGAACTCGTACGCGACACCGTGAGCGAGCTGATCTACGACCACTCGCGCCGGGTCTACTTCTTCGGCAGCCTCCAGGGCCACAACCGGGACCTCAGCTTCGACCCCGAACTCCTCTACATCGGGGCCATGTTCCACGATCTCGGCCTGGGCGAAGCCTTCCACGGCAGCGAACGCCGCTTCGAGGTCGACAGCGCCGACGAGGCGCGCCGCTTCCTCCGGGCGCACCAGGTGCCCGAGGACAGCATCCGGCGGGTCTGGACCGCCATCGCCCTGCACACGACCCCGGGCGTGCCGGAGTTCATGGAGCCGGAGGTGGCGCTGGTGACGGCGGGTGTCGAGTACGACGTCCTCGGCATCGGCTACCACGACATCGGCGACGACGACCGGGCCGCCGTCGTCGCCCTGCACCCGCGTCCCGGTTTCAAGCAGCGCATTCTCGGCGCGTTCACGGACGGCGTGCGGCACAAGCCGGAGACCACCTTCGGCAACGTCAAGGCCGACGTCCTCGCCCACTACGTGCCCGGCTTCGAGCGCGGCGACTTCGTGCGGACGATCCTGGACTCGCCGTGGCCCGAGTGACCGCCCGATCCGCCGCCGGGACCACGACCGCCGTCGTGGCCGTCGTCGCCTTCGACGGGGTGCAGCTCCTCGATGTGACCGGCCCGGCCGAGGTGTTCACCACGGCCAACATGTTCGGCGCCGACTACGACGTACGGATCGTGTCCCCGGACGGTGCGGATGTACGTACATCGTCGGGCCTGCGGATCGGCGTGGACGGCGGGCCGCCGGACCTGCCCGCCCGGCTGCACACCCTCGTCGTACCCGGTCGCAGCGACTGGCGGCGCGCGGTCACCGACCGGCGGCTCGTCGCCCTCGTCGACGAACTGGTTGGGCGCTCACGGCGGGTCACATCCGTCTGCGCCGGCGCGTTCGTCCTGGCGGAGACCGGCGCGCTGGACGGCCGGCGCGCAGCGACGCACTGGCGGCTGGCCGCGCAGCTCGCCGCCGCGTACCCACGGGTGCGCGTGGAGACGGACCCGGTGTTCGTGCGGGACGGCGGCGTCGTGACGTCCGCCGGTGTCACCGCCGGCATCGACCTCGCCCTCTCCCTGGTCGAGGACGACCACGGCGCCGGGGTGGCGCGCGACGTCGCGCGCGAACTGGTGGTCTTCATGGCCCGCCCCGGCGGCCAGTCGCAGTTCAGCGCGCGGCTGACCCCGCGTACGGCGAAGCACCCGGTCGTGCGCAGGGTGATGGACGCGGTCGGCGCCGACCCCGCGGCCCCGCACAGCCTGGAGTCCCTGGCCGACGCGGTCGGTGTCAGCGCCCGCCATCTCAGCAGGCTCTTCCGGGGCGAGACCGGCACGACGACGGGCCAGTATCTGGAATCCGTACGGCTGGAAGCCGCCCAGGTGCTCCTCGAATCGGGTGACGACCCCGTCGACACCGTGGCGGAGGCGTCCGGTTTCGGCTCGTCCGAGACGATGCGCCGCGTCTTCCAGCACGCGCTGGGCATCGCCCCGACCGCCTACCGGGCGCGATTCCGTACGACCACGCCCGTCTGATCGCGCGCGGGCCGGTGGGGCGTAGGATCCCGGCCGTGGCGCGATACGACGAGGTCAGAGCGGCGTTCTGGGACGACGAAGACGGCGACGGCGGCGGCGACGGCGGCGGGACCGGGGCCGAACGGCCGCCGCTGACGGACGAGTTGGTGACGGAGGCGGAGCGCGTGCTCGGCGTCACGCTGCCCACGACGCTGCTCGACCTGCTGCGCCTGCGCGACGGCGGCGCGGTGGCCCCGTCCTGGAACGCGGCCCCCACCGGGCGCCCGACGTCCTGGAGCGGGACCCAGGTGCCGTTCACCGACTTGATGGGCGTGGGGCGGGTGCCCGGCTCGCTGTCCCTGCTCGACACCCCGTATCTCGTGGAGGAGTGGGAGCTGCCCTCGCCGATCGTGCTCCTCACGGGTGACGGCCACTGGTGGATCGGGCTCGACTACCGGGAGTGCGGGCCGCGGGGCGAACCGTCCGTCACCTGGTTCGACGCGGAGGCCGAGACGGAACTGCCCCTCGCGGCGGACTTCCGGTCGTTCGTGGAGACGCTGATTCCTTCCGGTGCCTGACACCGGTGCCTGACCGGTCGGCGCCGCTCCCACACGGGCCGCGCCTACCAGGGCTGCGGGCCCGACGCCGTGAAGGAGCCGCCCGTCGGACCGTCCGGGCCCAACTGGGCCATCCGGACGATGATCTCGGCGCCCTCCTCGACGGTCTGCGTACCGGTGTGCCCGTTCAGGTCCGTCGCGGTGAAGCCCGGCTCCACCGCGTTGATCCGGAAATCCGGGAACGCCTTCGCGTACTGCACCGTGATCATGTTGACCGCCGTCTTGGACGCCGGATAGGCCACGCCGGGATAGTTGGACCCCGATGCGCCCGTCCCGGTCATCAGGGCCATCGAGCCCAGGCCGCTGCTGACGTTGACCACCACCGGGCAGTCAGAGCGGCGGAGCAGCGGCAGGAACGCGTGGGTGACGCGGACCAGGCCGAAGACGTTCGTCTCGAACACCGTCCGCATCGCGTCGGCCGTCTCCTGCGCCGCGCTGTACACCGATCCGTCGGGCGCCCGTCGCTCGATGCCGGCGTTGTTGATCAGCACGTCCAGGCCGCCGCCGCATGTCTCGACGGTCTTGGCCGCGGCGGCCACGGACGCCTCGTCGGTGACATCGAGGACGACCGGCCGGGCGCCCAACCGCTCGGCGGCCACGCGCCCGCGCTCCGGGTCCCGGCTGCCCATGTAGACGGTGTGCCCCGCCGCGACGAGCCGGCGGGCGGTCTCGAAGCCCAGGCCCTTGTTCGCCCCGGTGATCAGTGTCGTTGTCATGCCTCCACCTTCGGGCAGGGTGCCGTGGTCAGCCAGCCGTCCGGTCCTCCTGGGAGGGCCGGCCCAGGAGGGTCCGGGGACCGTGGGACACGCTCTCCGCGTCGAGAAGCGCTGTCGTAGGGTCACGCCCATGCTGGACGGAATCGACGACATCGACTGGTCGGCGCTGACGCACGCGTACGGCTCCGCCGAGGACATACCCGCCCTGCTGCGCGCGGCCGGTTCCGCCGACGCGGGGGAGCGCGCGACGGCGCTCGAAGAACTGGTCTCGTCGCTCTGCCACCAGGGGTCTATCTACCCGGCCACCGTCGCGGCCGTCCCCTTTCTCGCGCGGCTCGCCCTGGACGGGCCCGGCGACCGGCTGCGGCTGACCTGGCTGCTGCACGGGGCGGCCGAAGGGTCGGGCCGCGAGTACCGGCAGGCACGCCGGGCGGTGGCCGAGGCGCTGCCCGCGCTGCTGGGCCTCGCGGCGGACGAGGACCCTGCCGTACGGCAGGCGATGGTGTGGACGGTGGCCGCCTGCGAGGAGGCGTCGCTGCCGCTGCTCCCCTTGCTGCGGGCCCGGCTGGAGGAGGAACCCGACGCCGAGGTACGGGCCGATCTCGTCACCGCGCTCGGCCTGCTCGACGTTTCGCCAGGGACCAGTGGCGCCCGCGCCCGCGCACTGCTGTCCGCGCCGGAGCCGCCGGTGCGCAGGGCGGCTGCGACGGATCTGCTGCGTACGGCCCCGCTGCCGCTGCCGCCCGACCTGGTGGACGCGGCGCTCGACGCGCACGAGGCGGCGCCCGCCGACGAGACCTACCATCCCTGGCCCGACTCCTACCGGCCGCTCATGGAGCGGCTGATGGACGACCCGGACGCCGCCCTGCGCGCGGTGGCACGGGGTCTGCCGCTGGCCTGGGAGCTGACCGAGGTCTGGCGCGACCGCGAGAGCGATGTGCTGCCCCCGCTCGCGGCGGCGGCCGTGGACGCCGAGGGCCTGTGCCGGGTGGCCCGGGTCGGCGCCGCTCTCGCGGGTGGTGAGCCCGCGCCGTGGCTGGCGCCCCATCTGGTGTCCGACGATCCGGCCGTACGGGTGGCGGCGACGCTCGTCGCGGTGCGGCTGCGCGTGCCCGGGGCGATCGGTCTCGCCTTGCGTCTGATGGACGAACTGCCGGAGGAGTCCGCCTCGTTGCGACTGACGCCGGTCTCCGCGCCCGGTCTGGCCGTGACCGCCGCGGTGGAGGTGTTCGGCGCCGCCGCCGAGCCGGTCGTACGGCGGATCGCGGACCGGCCGCGTACCGAATGGGTCGACGCGCTACGGGACTTCCCCGCGCTCGCCGCCGGACACGTGGACGAACTGGTGCGTCTGCTGCCCGCCTCGACCGGAGTGCTGGCCGCGCTCGGCCCGGCCGCCGGGCCGAGCGCGGCGCGGGCCCTGCGCGTACGGGCGGAGGCCGGCGACCTGGCGGCGGCGCTGGCCCTGGCCCGGGTCACCGGCGACGCGGGGCCGGCGCTGGATGTCGTACGGGGGCTGCCGGACCCCCTGGCGCGGCGTTCGGCGGCCGTCGACGTGGCGGCCGAACTCGGCCCGTCCGCAGTTCGGTTGCTGCCGTTGGTGGAGGAGCGGCTGACGGCACCGAACCGGGACAGCCGGGTGGACGCGGCTGCCGCGATCTGGCGCGTCACCGGCCGTACGCACGACACCGCGCCGGTGATCGCGGACCAGCTGGCCCGCGGTGCCCGCGCGCCACATCCGTACGGTGCGCACCAGCCGCATCTCGGCGCGCTGCGCGCGCTGACGGCGATGCGGCTGCTCCCGGCGCCGGCCCGTACCGCCGTGGAGCACATCGCCTTCTCCCCGCGCCGTGTGGTCTCCGGCTCCCCCTGCGTCGCGACGCCTCACCCCGACCTGACAGCACGGGAGTTGGCGCGCGGGCTGCTGGCACTGACCTGACCTGACGTGACCTGACCGAGTGTCCGAGGACCGGCCGACGGCGGGGCCGTCGGCCCGGACTCACGCCGGCACGCCCGCCCGGTCCAGCAGCGCCGTCATCTCCACGACCGGCAGCGCCGGATTGCCCGCCGCCGCCGACCCCACATCCGGGTCCGCCAGCAGCTCCACCACGCGCCCCACCGGCAGCCGCGCGTCCCGGGCCGCCCTCGCCCGCACCTCCGCGTCCGTGTCGTGGCTCAGCCGTTCCAGGAGTTCGGGCGTCGCCTCCGGGTCACGTACGGCCAGTGCGCGGGCCCGTGGATCGGCGGCCTCCCCGAACCGCGCCGCGAGCCCCGCCGCGGGGAACTGGTCCCTGGCGACCAGCGAGCCGACGGCCCGGTGCGTACCGTGCAGATACAGATCGAGCAGCAACTCCGCCGGTGCCTTCGGGTGACGCTCGGCCAGCAGCAGCCGTACCGCGAAGTCCTCGTCGCCCGCGAGCAGTTCGACACAGTCCTCGGGCAACTCCCGGCAGACGGCGGCGCTGCGCCGCAGCCAGGGGTGCGCGGACGTCGCGCACCGGCGCAGCACGTCCGGGTCCTTACGCGCGTCCCACACCCAACGCAGCGTGTCCAACCGGTCCTCGGGGCCGATCTCCCAGCCGATCGCCGCGCGTTCCTCCTCCGACAGCCCGGGGCGGGCCGAGACCGCGAGCCGTACGGCGGGATCCTCGTGGTGGGCGAGCCGGGACGCGAGATCGGCCGGCAGGGTGGGGTTGCGGGCGAGATACGCGAGCTGTGTGCCCTCGGCCAGCAGCCGCTCGGCCACGGCCCGCCCGAGCCGGCCGCGCTCCACCACCTCCGTCAACCGCCAGTCGCCCGCGAGTGCCTGGACGAGTTCGGCCGTGCGTTCCTCGTCCTCGTGCACGACCCACAGCGAGGCGGCCCGGCGCACGGCCTGGTCGGTGTCGTGCAGGAGCGCGGTGCGTACGTCGTCGGGGAGCGCGTGCCAGACCCGGCGGCAGGCCGCCTGCCGGAACATCGGGTCGGGGTGGCCGGCGAGCGGCACCAGTACATGATCGGGCACACCGGCCGAGTCGAGCGTCTCGTAGCGGATCATGTCGTGTTCATGGGTCAGCAGCCGCTCGTACGCCCGGTCCGGCAGCGGCGGCACGGTCATCCGGTACGGCATCGGACCGCACGCCACCGCCAGGGCGTCCGACGGCGGGCCGTCGAGGAGCCGGGCGCGCAGCTCGGGGTCGATCGTCCAGCTCTCGGCGAGCACCCGGCGCACCCGGCTGTCGGGGTGGCCGAGCATGGCCTCGGCCACCTCGTCGGGAAACGTCTCGCGGAACGAGAGCCGATGCCTGATCGAGTGGTTGTCCAGCGACAGCAGCCGCAGCAGTACGCCGGCGGGCGCCGCCGGATTCCCGGCCAGCGCCTCCAGCATGTGATGGTCCGTCAATCTCTACGTCCTCAACTCGTCGGCCCCGTGGGCCTGTTCGCCGCGGCCTGTCCGGTGATCTAGTCGGTGTCCGTCGCCGCGAGCACCGCGATCCGCCGGCCGTCGGGAGCGAGCGCGGCGATGCCGAAGTCGGAGCCGATGTCGTTGTGGAACCACTCCGCGTCCGCCTCGAAGTGGAACCAGGTCGTCAGCCGGGCCAGCTCCTCCACCTCCTCCGCACTCGCGCCCTCGGGCGCGCCGCACAGCCCCGCCATCGACTTCCACGCCCACAGCCGGCCGTACGCGCCGTGCGCCCCCGCTCCCCAGATACCGCCCATCGACGCGACGCCGAAGAGAAGGGGCCAGATCTCGTCGACCGGGCGGACCGCGACCTCGAAGCGGTCCGTGGGGCCGAGTCCGTCGACACAGGGCATCGGCAGGGTCGGCAGCAGCGCCGGCACCCGGTCCGGTGCGACCGGTTCGTCGGGCCGGAAGACCCAGGCCTCGCAGTCACCCCAGCCGCCCGCGCGTACGGCGGCGACGACCGTCTCGTACACGTCGTTGGTCGCGACGTCCCGAAGGGCGGACCGCTTCGCCGTACGGGGGGTCGGCGGATCCACCCGCCCCTCGGCCGGCACTCCGGTCGCCGTACCGGAGGCGGAGTTGTTGATCCCGCGCCGGGGAAAGCCGGCGCCCGCTTCGAGGTCGCGCCGCCGCGCCGGCAGCCAGGTGAACTGGTGCGGGCCCATCCGTCCGTACAGCCAGGCGTAGCGGTCCCGGCCCTGGAACACGTCGACGTCCACCCCACGGATCAGCAACTCGTGGAAGAGACAGGCCCGTAGCTCGTCCAGCCGGTACCGGTCACGGCGGGCGAGGACGGCGGCCGTCAGATCGGCCGCCCGCTGATGCTCCGCCAGGAGCGAGGCGACGAACGGCTGCGGGAGACCGGCGCCCGTCGTGTGCTCGTCGTCCAGGAGTTGGAGCAGTTGCTCCACGCTGTCCCGCCCGGGGGTGAGGGCGAGTACGCGCATCACCAGGGCCAACTGGCCGTCGGACTCCCGTATTCGCTCACGGGCCGCCGCGTGCCGCTCCGCCAGCCGTACGCCCAACCCGCGCAGGAACGCGACGTCCCGCTGCGCGCCGTGCCTTTCGGCCTCGCCCCGGACGAGCCGGCCGAGGTCGTCCTGATCGTCTTCCACGGCCGTCACCTTATGTCCGGCCGTGCTGTCCGCGTGCGGGGGTGGTCTAGGTCCGCGCGGCCGGTGCCCGGTCGCCGGACGGTACGGCCCCACGGCTCCTGCGCAGCATCGTGAGCGCGATGGTCGCGCTGATCGCGGCGATGACCGCGCAGGCGAGACCGATCGTGTTCAGCCCGCGCGTGTACGCCTCCGCCGCCGCTGCCAGCAGTCCCTCGGCGGGCTCGGCCGGCAGGTCCCGGGCCGCCGTGACGGCGTCCTCCATGCTTCCCCCGGCGGCGTCGGACGCGGCCGGCGGGGTCCCCTCGGGCACCACGATCGCGTCGCGGTAGACGGCGGTACCGAGACTGCCCAGCACGGCGACGCCCAGCGCGTTGCCCAGGTCACCGCTGATGGACGAGAGCGCCGCCGCGGAACCGCCGCGCTCCGGCGGGACGGACCCGATGACCAGATTGGTGCCGAGCGACCCGAAGGTGCCGACGCCGACGAAGATGATCACAAAGCCCGCCACCAGCAACGGAATCCCGCCGACCGGATCGACGAACACGAGCATCAGATAGCCGGCCATGCCGATGAGCAGCGCCACCCCCACGACCGTGCTCAGCGGGTGCCGCTTGGCGACGACCGGCGCCGCTTGCGCGGCGACGATCGACGCGAGGGCCGCGGGCACCATCCACAGACCCGCCTCCATCGGCGACAGGCCCTCCACCATCTGAAGGAACCCGGTGATGAAGAGATAGCCGCCCCCGGTGCCCAGCATGGACACGGTCAGGATCAGCAGCGCCGCGCTGAACGCGGCGACCTTGAAGAGCCTCAGGTCCAGCAGCGGATCGGCGAGCCTGTTCTGCCGCGAGACGAACACCGCGCCCACGGCCAGACCGACGGCGATCGTGCCGAGGGGGACCAACTCGAAGCCGTACCGGGCGAGTTCCTTCAGGCCGTAGATGATCGACAGGATCGACACCAGTGACAGCACGACGCTGAGCAGGTCGATCCGCCCCGCGTCAGCGGCCTTGTACTCCGGCAGCAGCAACGGAGCGACGATCAGCAGCAGCACCATGACGGGCACGCCGAGCAGGAACACCGAGCCCCACCAGAAGAACTCCAGCATCATGCCGCCGATCACCGGGCCGAGCGCGGTGCCGCCCATGAAGCAGCTGGCCCACACCGCGATGGCACGGGCCCGCTGATACGGGTCGTGGAACATGTTGCTGATGAGGGCGAGGGTCGACGGCATCAGCGTCGCGGCGGCGACACCGAGCAGGCCACGGGTGACGATCAGCGCCTCCGCGCTGGTGGAGTACGCGGCTGCCACCGACGTCACGCCGACGGCCGTCGCGCCGATCATCAGCAGTCTGCGGCGGCCGATCCGGTCGCCGAGCGTGCCCATGGTGATGAGGAAACCGGCGATCAGGAAGCCGTAGACATCCATGATCCACAGCGTCTGGGTGCCGCTGGGGCGCAGCCCCTCGGCGAGATGCGGCAGGGCCAGATACAGCACGCTCTGGTCGAGAGAGATCAGCAGGGTGGGCAGGGCCAGCACGGCGAGGCCCATCCATTCCCGGGACCCGGCCTTCCGGACGGGGGCCTCGGAGGCGTTCGATGACATGGGTTTCCTTCCTTCTCCCCGGAGCCGGGGAGGCATGTCGTACGGTGCGCCGTGCCGCTCCCGAAGCGCTCTCGGTCCACTCTCGGTCCCCTCCCGCCCCACTCCCGGTCCGGGCCGCCGGGGCGCGGCAGCTCTGCGCCATGGGGGAGTTGGCGCCGCCGGATAGCCTGATCACATGCGTTTCGGGGTGCTGGGTCCGCTCGGGGTGTGGACGGCCGAGGGGGCGCCGGTCAGGATCCCCGAGCTGAAGGTCCGCGCTCTGCTGGCCTGTCTTCTGACCCACCGGGGCCGCACCGTCTCCGCCGACCGGCTCGTCGACGACCTGTGGGGTTCGAAGCCCCCGAACAACCCGTCCGGCGTGCTCCAGACCAAGGTGTGGCAGCTACGGCGCGCGCTGGAGAGCGCCGAGCCGGGCGGGCGCTCGCTCCTCGTCTCGCGCCCGCCGGGGTACGAGTTGCTGGCCGCCCCCGGCACGGTCGACGCCGACCGCTTCCAGGAACTGCTCGACCGCGCGCGGGCGTTCGCCGACGCCCGGGACCGGGCCGCCCTGCTGGCGGAGGCGCTGGCCGTCTGGCGCGGTCCCGCGTACGCCGACTTCGCCGACGAGGAGTTCGCGCGCGCCGCGACGGCCCGGCTGGCGGAACAGCGGCTGACCGCCGTGGAGGAACAGGCCGACGCGCGCCTGGAACTCGGCGAACACGCCCTGGTCGCCGATGAGTTGAGCGAGCTGGTGGAACAGCATCCGCTACGGGAACGGCTGCGCGCCGCGCACCTGCGGGCCCTGTATCTGATCGGTCGTCAGGACGCGGCGCTGCGCGGCTACACGGAGCTGCGCACCCGGCTGGCCGAGGAGCTGGGGGTGGACCCCGGCCCGGCGCTGACCGCTCTGCACCGGGCGATCCTCGCCCAGGACCCGGCGCTCAACGCCACCCCGCCGCCCAGCACTTCGGCGGCCCGCCCGCCGAGCAACGTACCGGCGCCGCTCACCGGGCTGATCGGCCGCGGCGATGCCGTCCAGGACGTACGCCAACTGCTGGGCGCCCACCGGCTGGTGACCCTCACCGGGCCCGGCGGAGTCGGCAAGACACAGCTCGCGCTGGCGAGCGCCGCCCGGCTCGGCGAGGCGTTCCCCGGCGGTGTCCATCTGGTGGAGTTCGCGGCGCTCGACCCGGTGTCCGGCGCCTCGCGGGACGGGGCCGACAGCTGGGCCGAGGTGTGCGAGACGGCCGGCGCCGTGATCGGGGTCCGGGACGACACGACACGCCCCAAGGGCGCGCCGCTGTCGCCGGCCGCGCGCCTCGCGTACGCGCTGAGCGACCGGCCGACGCTGCTGATCTTCGACAACTGTGAACATGTCGCCGCGCCCGTGGCGGAGTTGGCCGAGCAACTGCTGAAGGCGGCCCCGGCCCTGCGTGTGCTCGCCACCAGTCAGGTGCCGCTCGGCATCAGCGGCGAGCGGCTGGAGGAGGTGCCGCCGCTGCGGCTGCCGGAGCCGGCCGAGGGAATCAGTACGGCGGACGTGAGCCGCTTCAGCGCTGTCGAGCTGTTCGTGGCGCGCGCCACGGCCTCGGCACCGGGTTTCGTCCTCGACGGCACCACTCTCGACGCCGTCGTGTCGATCTGCCGACGTCTGGACGGCATTCCGCTGGCTCTGGAGATGGCCGCGACGCGCGTACGGGCCCTGGGTGTGGGCGAGTTGGCGGCCAGGCTCGACGACCGCTTCCGCGTGCTCGCGGTGGGCTCGCGCGGCGCCCCGGCCCGGCAGCGGACGCTGCGGGCGGTGATCGACTGGGGCTGGGAGCTGCTGGGCGAACAGGAGCGAGCGGTGCTTCGGCGACTGGCCGTGCACGCCGACGGCTGCACGCTCGCCGCGGCGGAGGAATGCTGCGCCGGGGAGAGCGGGGACGGCGGGGACGGCCTGCTTGGTACGGACGGCCCGGCCCGCGTGGACGTTCTCGACCTTCTCGCCCGGCTGGTGGACAGCTCGCTGCTGGTCATGACCGAGGGCGCGGCCGGCACCGAGGGCCCCCGCTACCGGATGCTGGAGTCGGTCGCCGCGTACGCCGCCGAACGGCTCGCCGAGTCGGGCGAGTCGGCCGCGCTCCGCCGCAGGCACCGCGCCTACTACACGGCGTTGGCCGAGGGTGCCGAACCGCATCTGCGCGGTCATGGACAGCGCCGTTGGCTGCGGCTTCTCGACGCCGAGAACGCGAACATGCGCGCCGCGCTGGACAGCGCCGTACGGGCCGGGGACGCCGAGTGCGCTCTGCGCCTGGTGAACGCCCTCGCCTGGTACTGGCATCTGCGGGGGCGTAACAACGAGGCCCGGCGCTCCCTCACCCTGGCCCTGTCCATCGGCGCGGACACGTCCGACACGTCCGATGGGTTCGCCGCGTCCGACACGTCCGCCGCTCTGGTCGCGCGGGCCACCGGCTGGCTGGGCGGCGTCCGTCTGGTGCTGGGCGGCAGCGCGGACCCGGTCACGGAGTACCGGGCCGCGCTCAGACCGTACGAGACGATCGACGACCCGCTCGGCCGGGCCAGGGCGCGCTGGTTCGTGGCGTCCAACCTCTACGGCGTCGGCGATCCGGCGCCCAGCCGCACGCTGATCGAGTCGGCGCTCGCCACGTTCCGCGCACACGACGACCGGTGGGGCACCGCCGCGGCGCTTGCCGCCCTGGCGTTCCACTCCAAGCTCCAGGGGGAGTTCGGCACACTGCGCCGCCATGGCGGGCGGAGCCTGGAGCTGTTCCGCGAACTGGGCGACGAGTGGGGGCAGTTGAAGGCCATGGTGCCGCTCCAGAAGCTGGCCGAGGTGCGGGGCGAGTACGAACTCGCCGCACGCCTGCACCGCGAGGGGCTGCGGATGGCCGAAGACCTCGGGCTGTGGCCCGAGGTGTCCTTCCAGCTGTCGGGCCTGGGCCGGATCGCGATGCTGACACGCGACTATCCACGGGCCCGCGACTTCCATGAGCGGGCTCGGCGGCAGGCGGTCGAGCAGTCGGACAAGTTCGGGGAGCAGTACGCCGAGATCGGGCTCGGGATGGGGGCGCGCAGGGACGGCGACCTGGCCGGCGCCGAGGTCCATCTGCGCACCGTGCTCGACATACACCGGCAGATGGGCTACCAGCCGGGACTGCCCGCGCTGGTCCTCGCCGAGCTGGGATTCGTCGCCGAGCTGCGGGGCGAGGCGACGGTCGCCGTTCGGCTCCAGCACGCCGGACTCGCCGCCGCCCGTACCGCCGGCGACGCCCGCTCACTGGCGCTGGCCCTGGAGGGCCTGGCCGGCGCACGGGCCCTGGCGGGCCACGCCGGCCACGCCGCGCGACTGCTGGGCGCCGCGTGGGCGGCCCGCGACTCGGTCGGCACTCCGCTGCCGGAGGGCGAACAGGACGACGTCGCCCGCGTCACGGCACGGGCGACGAAGGACCTGGGCCGGACGGCGTTCGACGAGGAGTTCGCCCGGGGCGCCGAGCTGGGTCCGGACGCGGTGGACGCGTCCGCTCAAGATCCTCTGCCGTAACGGGGCCGGAGGAACGGGAAAGCGCTCGCCTACGATGGCAACGGGGAGAACGGGGACAGGCGACAACGGGGCGGACCGCGCTGTGTCGCGGAGAGGGGACGGAAGCCGATGAGCCTTCGTCAGTACGAGTACGCCCTGGCCGTCGCCGAGGAGGGTTCGGTGACCGCCGCCGCCGAGCTGCTGCGTGTCGCCCAGCCGTCGGTGTCCCAGCAGATCCGCGGCCTGGAGCGGGAACTCGGCGTGCAGCTGTTCTCCCGCACCCCCACCGGACTGGTGCCGACCGTCGTCGGCCGCGCGTTCCTGCGCGAGGCGGAGGTCGCGGTGAGCGCGTCGCGGCGGGCGAGGGCGACCGCGCGCGCCGGTGCCGGTGAGCTGGTAGGCGAGCTGGTGATCGCGGTGCAGATGGGCTTCGGTACGCGGCAGTTGCCGGGCGCGCTCGGCGCGCTGCGCCGCCGCTTCCCCCAGCTGGAGGTCACCGTCTTCGAGGAGCCCAGCTCGGCCGAGCTGGAGCGGCTCTGCCGCCGGGGTGTGCTGAACCTCGCGCTGATGGCCGCGTGCGAGCGCAGCCCCGCCGACGCCCACCACGTCGGCGACGAGGAGTTCGTGGTGGTGCTGGGTGCCGGGCACCCGCGGCTCGCCTCGGACCGGATCGAACTGCGCGAACTGGCCAGGGAGCCGTGGGTGCGGTTCGACCGGGACAGCGCGCTCGACGCCGTACTTCAGAACGTGCTGCGGGAGAACGAGCTGGCCCCGACCACGGCCGCCCGTGTCTCCCAGACGGCGACAGCCGTGCGATGGGCCGCCCATGGACTCGGGGTCACGCTCGTCCCGGCCTCCGCGGTGCCCCATGACTACGAGCACCTCGTCCGCCCGGTCTTCCCGGTCGTCCCCCACCCCGTCATCGCCGTGCTCCGGCAGGGCGCGGGCCCGGCGGAGACGGCTCTGCTCGAACTGCTGCGTCAGGAGACCTGGCAGATCTCGCCCGATTCCGCTTCTTTCTCGCCCGTCCGCTGAACGGACGAGAAAGAAGCGCAATGCGTCTCGTCTCCCGCGCCGGAATTCACTGAACGGAAACAGTGTCCAGGAATGTGCGGGAAAGGTACGCGAATTCCGCCGGTGTCATCCCCGGGGGAATTCCCCGCCGTCCACGACGAGATTGCTCCCGGTCAGCCAGCCCGCCCGGTCGGACAGGAGGAACAGCACCGCGTCGGCGATGTCGTCGGGCTCACCGTCCCGTCCCAGCGGCGTCGAGTCCTCGGCGTTGGTCTCGCCCGGCGCCAGATTCAGGCTCGCCCACTGCTCCCGGGTCGCCACCCCGCCGGGGGAGGCGACCCTGCCGGGGCTGATGGTGTTGACCCGGATCCCGGCCGGGGCCAGTTCCAGGGACATTCCCCTGCTGTACGTCTCCAGCGCCGCCTTCGCCGTCGCGTAGTGCAGGAACGGTCCTACCGGGGTGAGGACCGCCGCCGACGACACATGCACGATCGCCCCGGACCGCCGCTCCCGCATCCCCGGTACGAGCAGCGCGTCCAGCCGCACCGACGCCAGGAAGTTCAGGTTCAGCCCGTCCAGCCACTCCTCGTCGGTGATGGCGAGAGCGCTCCGGTGGGCCCGCGCCCCACCCGCGTTGTGCACGAGGATGTCCACCCCGCCGAGCACGTCCCGCGCGACCCCGGCGATGGTCTCGGCGCCCGCCCGGGTCCGCACGTCGGCCGCCACGAAGGTGGCCCCTTCCGGCACCGTGCTCGTCACCGACCTGGCGGTCGTGACCACCTCGGCGCCCGCCTCCAGGAGCCGCCGCACCACGGCCGCTCCGATCCCCCGGGAACCACCCGTGACCAGTGCCCGCTTTCCCGCGAATTCCTGTGCGCCGGTTCCGTTCTCGATCGTGGTCATGCCATCGGTCCCCTCAATCGCGTAATGGTCCGCCCGGCGTAAATGCATTCGGCGGGCGGTTTCGCGATTCACCGTACGGCCGGAAAAGAATGAGAGGCAAAGACGAAAAGTCAGCAGCTCCCATAGGGAATCCCTATGCCCCGGGTGGGCCGCCGGGCCCCGCCGGGGGTGGCATAGGCTCAGTCGACGGAGCTTCCTCGTTGCATAAAGCTGCGGAGCTACGTATAGTCATGCCATCGACGAGGAGGGCTTCGATGGCAGTACGTGCAGCGGTGGCGGGAGCCAGTGGATACGCCGGTGGGGAAGTGCTCCGGCTGCTTCTCGGGCACCCCGGCGTCCGGATCGGCGCCCTCACCGGGAACTCGAACGCGGGTCAGCGCCTCGGCGCGCTCCAGCCGCATCTCGGGCCGCTGGCCGATCGCGTCCTGGAGGCGACCACCCCCGACGTGCTCGCCGGGCACGACGTGGTCTTCCTCGCGTTGCCGCACGGGCAGTCCGCCGCGGTCGCCGAACAGCTCGGCGACGACGTGCTCGTCATCGACATGGGCGCGGACTTCCGGCTGAGGGACGCCGCGGACTGGGTGGCCTTCTACGGCTCCGAGCACGCCGGCACCTGGCCCTACGGCCTCCCCGAACTGCCGGGCAACCGCGCCGCGTTGGAGGGGTCCAGACGCGTCGCGGTGCCCGGCTGCTACCCGACCGCCGTCTCACTCGCGCTCTTCCCCGCCTACGGCGCCGGGCTCATCGAGCCCGAGGCCGTCATCACCGCCGCCACCGGGACGTCCGGCGCGGGCAAGTCCGTCAAGCCGCATCTGCTCGGCTCCGAGGTCATGGGCTCGATGAGCCCGTACGGCGTCGGCGGCGGCCACCGGCACACCCCCGAGATGATCCAGAACCTCAGCGCGGTGGCGGGTGAACGCGTCGGTGTCTCCTTCACCCCCACCCTCGCGCCGATGTCGCGCGGCATCCTCGCCACCTGCTCCGCGAAGGCGCGGCCGGACGTCACCGCCGCCGACGTACGCGACGCGTACGAGAAGGCCTTCGCCGACGAGCCGTATCTCCAGCTGCTGCCCGAGGGGCAGTGGCCGGCGACCGCGTCCGTGTACGGCTCCAACGCCGTACACGTCCAGGTCGTCCTCGACGAGAACGCCCGCCGTGTCATCGCGATCAGCGCCATCGACAACCTCACCAAGGGCACGGCCGGCGGCGCGGTCCAGAGCATGAACATCGCCCTCGGACTGCCCGAGGAGACCGGGCTCCCGGCCACCGGCGTCGCACCGTGACCCGGCCCCGCCACCCACGAGCGACGACGACGACCAAGACGACCAAGGAGATGCAGTGAGCGTCACGGCAGCAGGCGGATTCACGGCGGCGGGCATCACCGCCGGGATCAAGGACAGCGGCACCCCGGACCTGGCCCTCGTGGTCAACACCGGTCCGCGCCGCGCCGCCGCCGGCGTCTTCACCTCCAACCGCGTCAGGGCCGCCCCCGTCCTCTGGTCGGAGCAGGTCCTCAAGGGCGGTCAGATCTCCGCCGTCGTCCTCAACTCCGGTGGCGCCAACGCCTGTACGGGCCCCAAGGGCTTCCAGGACACCCACGCCACCGCCGAGAAGGTCGCCGAGGTCCTCAACTCCACGGCCCCCGGCACCCACAGCTCCGGCGAGATCGCCGTCGCCTCCACCGGGCTCATCGGTATCAACCTCCCGATGGACAAGCTCCTGCCCGGCATCGAGAAGGCCGCGGCCGAACTCTCCCCGCACGGCGGCGAGAAGGCCGCCATCGCCATCAAGACCACGGACAGCGTGCACAAGACGGCCGTCGCCGGCGGCGACGGCTGGACCGTCGGCGGCATGGCCAAGGGCGCGGGCATGCTCGCCCCCGGCCTCGCCACCATGCTCGTCGTGCTCACCACCGACGCCGACGTCGACAGCCCCGCCCTCGACTCGGCCCTGCGCGCCGCCACCCGGACCACCTTCGACCGGGTCGACTCCGACGGCTGCATGTCCACCAACGACACCGTGCTGCTGCTCGCCTCCGGCGCCTCCCGGGTGACGCCCGGATACGAGGAGTTCGCGGAGGCCGTCCGCACCGTCTGCGACGACCTCGGCCGCCAGCTCATCGGCGACGCCGAGGGCGCCAGCAAGGACATCCGTATCGAGGTGGTCAACGCGGCGACCGAGGACGACGCCGTCGAGGTGGGCCGCTCCATCGCCCGCAACAACCTCCTCAAGTGCGCGCTGCACGGCGAGGACCCCAACTGGGGCCGGGTGCTCTCCGCCATCGGCACGACCTCCGCCGCCTTCGACCCCGATCTGCTGAACGTCGCCATCAACGACATCTGGGTCTGCAAGAACGGCTCCGTGGGCGAGGACCGCGACCTGGTGGACATGCGCTTCCGCGAGGTACGGATCACCGCCGACCTCGCCGCGGGCACCGAGTCGGCCGTCATCTGGACCAACGACCTCACCGCCGACTACGTCCACGAGAACAGCGCGTACAGCTCATGACGGCCCGCAAGCACACCGCGCTGCCCAAGGCGCAGATCCTCATCGAGGCACTGCCCTGGCTGACCCGCCACAACGGCAAGATCGTCGTCATCAAGTTCGGCGGCAACGCCATGGTGGACGAGGACCTCAAGGCGGCCTTTGCCCAGGACGTCGTCTTTCTGCGCCAGGCCGGTCTCAAGCCGGTCGTCGTGCACGGCGGCGGCCCCCAGATCAGCGCACAGCTCGACCGGCACGGGCTGGTCAGCGAGTTCAAGGCCGGGCTCAGGGTCACCACTCCCGAGGCGATGGACGTCGTACGGATGGTGCTCGCCGGCCAGGTCCAGCGCGAGCTGGTCGGGCTGCTCAACCAGCACGGGCCGCTGGCCGTCGGTATGACCGGCGAGGACGCGCACACCATCTCGGCGACCCGTCACCGGCCGCGTATCGACGGCGAGTTGGTCGACATCGGCCGGGTCGGCGAGATCACCGCGATCGACCCGGGCGCCATCGAGGCGCTGCTCGCCGACGGCCGTATCCCGGTCATCTCCTCGATCGCGCGCAGCGCGGACGACGGACACGTCTACAACGTCAACGCCGACACGGCGGCAGCCGCGCTCGCCGCGGCGCTCGGCGCCGAGACGCTGATGGTCCTCACCGACGTCGAGGGCCTGTACGAGGACTGGCCGAACAACGACGACGTGATCAGCAGGCTGACGGCGACCGAGCTGGAGAAGCTGCTGCCCGAACTCTCCAGCGGCATGGTGCCGAAGATGGAGGGCTGTCTGTTCGCCGTACGCAACGGGGTCAACACCGCCCGCGTGCTCGACGGCCGCGTACAGCACTCGATCCTGCTGGAGATCTTCACCGACTCGGGCATCGGCACGATGGTCGTCCCCGACGGCCGGGAGAACACGACCGAAGGGGGAGCGTCATGACCGACGACGGCAACCAGGAACTCGCACGGCGCTGGCAGCACGTGATGGCCGACAACTACGGCACCCCCAAGCTCTCCCTCGTACGCGGCGAGGGCGCCACCGTCTGGGACGCCGACGGCACCGCGTACACCGACTTCGTCGCCGGCATCGCCGTGAACGCGCTCGGCCACGCGCACCCCGCCGTCGTCGACGCCGTCTCCCGGCAGATCGCCGCCCTCGGGCATGTGTCGAACCTGTACGTCGCGGGCCCGCCCGTCGCCCTCGCCGAACGGCTCGTCGACCTCGCCGACCGCCCCGGCCGCGTCTTCTTCTGCAACTCCGGCGCCGAGGCGAACGAAGCCGCCTTCAAGATCGGCCGGCTCACCGGCCGCCGCCACATGGTCGCCACGGACGGCGGCTTCCACGGCCGCACGATGGGCGCGCTCGCGCTCACCGGCCAGCCGCCCAAGCGGGAGCCCTTCCTGCCGCTGCCCGGCGATGTCACGCATGTGCCGTACGGAGACGTCGACGCGCTGCGGGCCGCCGTCACCGAGGAGACCGCGCTGCTGATCATCGAGCCGATCCAGGGGGAGAACGGCGTGGTCGTGCCGCCCCGGGGCTATCTCGAAGCGGCCCGGGAGATCACCCGTGCCACGGGCACCCTGCTGGTGCTCGACGAGGTCCAGACGGGGATCGGCCGGACCGGGCAGTGGTTCGAGTACCAGGCCCACCAGAGCGTCGAGCCCGACATCGTCACGCTCGCCAAGGGTCTCGGCGGCGGTCTGCCGCTCGGCGCGACGCTCGCCTTCGGGCCGGCGGCCGACCTGCTCAAGCCCGGTCAGCACGGTACGACCTTCGGCGGCAACCCCGTCGCCTGCGCCGCCGGACTCGCGGTCCTGGACACCCTCGGCGCGGACGGCGCGCTCGACACGGTGAAGCGGCTGGGGGAGAAGCTGCGCGGCGGGATCGAGGCGCTCGGACACCCGCTGGTCTCCCATGTCCGTGGCGCGGGGCTGCTGCTGGGTATCGTGCTCACCGAGCCGCTCGCGCCACAGGTGCAGCAGGCGGCTCAGGATGCCGGTCTTCTGGTGAACGCGCCAGCTCCCGATGTCGTACGGCTCATGCCACCGCTGATCATCGGCGACGACGAGGTGGAAACGTTCCTCCAAGCCCTTCCCGGCATCCTCGACACCGCCCACGGGACCAACGGGGACGGACGAACCGGGGAATGAGACGACGATGACCGAGGCGCAGGCACCCGAGCACAACGGGATCGACACCGACGGCGGGAACGGGACGAGCGGCGGGGCCGAGCACATCGGCCCGTCCGTCCCGCAGACGCGCACGGCACGGCACCGCCGGATCGTGGACATCCTCAACCGGCAGCCGGTCCGCAGCCAGAGCCAGCTCGCCAAGCTCCTCGCCGACGACGGTCTGAACGTCACCCAGGCCACGCTCTCGCGCGACCTGGACGAGCTGGGCGCCGTGAAGATCCGCAACACCGGCGGTGAGCTGATCTACGCGGTCCCCAGCGAGGGCGGCTACCGCACCCCGCACGCCCCGCTCGGCGAGTCGGCGAAGGAGGAGCGGATGCGGCGGCTCTCCGGTGAACTGCTCATCTCCGCCGAGGCGTCCGCGAACCTCGTGGTGCTCCGTACGCCCCCGGGCGCCGCGCAGTTCCTCGCCTCGGCCATCGACCAGGCGGAACTGCGGCCGATCCTCGGCACCATCGCCGGTGACGACACACTGCTGCTGATCAGCCGTGACCCGTTGGGCGGGCAGGCGCTCGCGGACCATCTGCTGCGGCTGGCCCAGAAGGACAGCTGAGACCGACAGCCGGGAACGAGGCCCAGAAGAACGGGTCGGCACCTCGCGGGGCCGGCTCAGTAGTTCGTGATCGCCGTACGCCCCGAGGCCGTGCCCACCGCGATGTGCGGTGAGCGCGCCGGGTCGGCCCACGCGAGGATGCGGCTCATCGCGCCGTCCGGCACGGAGACACAACCGGCCGTCGCGCCCTTGCCGTTGACATGCAGGAAGATCCCGGCGCCCCGGCCGCGCACGGGCCGGTGGTAGTTGAAGCCGATGACCAGGGCGCGGGCGTACTGCGTGCCGTACGTGGTCAGATGCTCCGCCTCCGCCGCGCGGCAGTCGGCCGGCAGGCCCTCGACCCACCGGTTGTACGCGCGCGAGTCGTTGTCCTGGCACCACCACGACCGGTCGGTCACCGGGCGGTAGGCGAACCGGGTCCCCGCCGGGGCGGGCCGGATGCCGAAGGCGTACGGCAGGTCGTACAGCCCCGTCGGTGTGGTCGAGGTGCCCTGCTCGCGCGCGCTGCCCCGGACCAGCCCGCCGGCCCCGAACCGCGCGTCCGCCGACCCCGCCTCCACCCAGCGGTCCCCGCGCCGGTCCCACCAGGTGACGCGGCCCGTGGTCGCGTCGGTGCTCGGCGCCTCGGCGGTGATCAGCTGACTGCCGCCGCCGGTGTCGGCCATCCGCTCCGGGAGCGGGGGCCGGGGCGGCAGCGGTACGGCGGTGGCGGGCGCGACCGGACCCGCCGCGACCGTGGCGACGACGGCGAGCAGGACGGAGCCGAGCGAGAGAAGGGTGCGCATGCTCGGACCGTATGCCGGTCACGGGGTGACGGCCTCTCAGGTCGCCGCCGGGCTAAGCCGAACGGGCGATCTCGGCGGGCAGGTCGGTGCGCGGGGGCAGCGGCAGGGGCAGCGCGGGCAGCCCGTCCAGGCTCACGCCCACGTGCTCCTTCTTCTCGCAGTACGCCGCGAACTCCTCGTCACTCTTCCTGGCGAAGTGCTGGGCGTGCTGGGTGCGCTCCTCCCGGTACTCCATGAAGGGGACGGCGAATCCGCAGGAGTCGCTGATCCGTACCGCGCTGACCAGGATGATCGCCCGCGCGCTCGGCCCGTCCGCGTCCGCGAAGCGCTCGATGTACCCCGCCCAGCGCGGGTCGTCCCGGAACACCGGCTCGCCGCGCCCGTGCACGCGCAGGATCTTCGGCGGGCCGTCGAAGGCGCACCACATCAGGGTGATGCGGCCGTTCTCCCGCAAATGGGCGATGGTCTCCGCGCCGCTGCCGCCGAAGTCGAGATAGGCGAGCGTCGACTCGTCCAGCACGACGAGACTGCCGGAGCGCCCCTTGGGCGAGACGTTGACATGACCGTCGTCGGCGCGCGGGGCCGTTGCGGTGAAGAAGACGGGCTGTTCCTCGATGAAGGTGCGAATACGGCCGTCGATCCGTTCGTAGAGCTTTCCCATGGCATCTATTGTCGGCGCCGACGATCGCACGCGTCGAGATGTTTCCGAGGGACGGAACGCGGGACGGGGAAACGGAACGTATGACGGAGAAGACGAAGCCCGCGCACGAGGTACGGGTCCGACGGGTCTACGAGCCGCCCGGCCGGGGCGACGGGACGCGGCTGCTGGTCGACCGCCTCTGGCCGCGCGGGCTCGCCAAGACGGACGCGGTCTTCGACGACTGGGTGAAGGACGCGGCCCCCTCGGCGGAGCTGCGCAAGTGGTACGGACACGATCCGGCGAGGTACGCGGCGTTCGCCGACCGCTACCGGGCCGAGCTGGCGGAGCCCGGATCCGCCGCCTCGGACGCCCTCGAACGCCTGCGGACACTGGCCGCCGAGGGCACGCTCACCCTGCTCACGGCCACCAAGGACCTGGAGCACAGCCACCCCCGGGTACTGGCCTCGGAGATCACGGAGGGCGACTGAGGGGGCACCCAGGGGTCGCGTTGACAAAACATACGGTGCACTGCATAGTTATACCCATCAGCGTATGCACCGTAAGGAGAAACCCGTGACCGAGCGCGTCGTACTCGCCTACTCGGGAGGCCTGGACACCTCCGTCGCCATCGGCTGGATCGCCGAGGAGACGGGCGCCGAGGTCATCGCCGTCGCCGTGGATGTCGGTCAGGGCGGCGAGGACCTGGACGTCATCCGCAAGCGCGCGCTCGCCTGCGGTGCCGTCGAGGCCGAGGTCGCCGACGCCAAGGACGAGTTCGCCGAGGAGTACTGCCTCCCGGCGATCAAGGCCAACGCGCTCTACATGGACCGCTACCCGCTGGTCTCGGCGATCTCCCGCCCGGCGATCGTCAAGCACCTCGTCGCCGCCGCCAAGAAGCACGGCGCCGACACCGTCGCCCACGGCTGCACCGGCAAGGGCAACGACCAGGTCCGCTTCGAGGCCGGCATCGTCGCCCTCGCCCCCGAGCTGAAGTGCATCGCCCCGGTCCGTGACTACGCGATGACCCGGGACAAGGCGATCGCCTTCTGCGAGGAGAAGAACCTCCCGATCGCGACCACCAAGAAGTCCCCGTACTCCATCGACCAGAACGTCTTCGGACGAGCCGTCGAGACGGGCTTCCTGGAGGACATCTGGAACGGTCCGATCGAGGACATCTACGAGTACACCTCCAACCCGGCCGAGCCCCGCGACGCCGACGAGGTCGTCATCTCCTTCAAGGCGGGCGTCCCGGTCGCCATCGACGGCAAGCCGGTCTCGGTCCTCCAGGCGATCCAGCAGCTCAACGAGCGGGCCGGCGGCCAGGGCGTCGGCCGGATCGACATGGTCGAGGACCGGCTCGTGGGCATCAAGTCCCGTGAGGTGTACGAGGCCCCGGGCGCCATCGCGCTGATCACCGCCCACCAGGAGCTGGAGAACGTCACCGTCGAGCGCGAGCTGGCCCGGTACAAGCGGCAGGTCGAGCAGCGGTGGGGCGAGATGGTCTACGACGGCCTGTGGTTCTCCCCGCTGAAGCGGGCGCTGGACGGCTTCATCAACGAGGCCAACCAGCACGTCACCGGCGACATCCGGATGACGCTGCACGGCGGCCGTGCCGTCGTCACCGGCCGGCGTTCGGAGGAGTCGCTGTACGACTTCAACCTGGCGACGTACGACTCGGGCGACACGTTCGACCAGTCCAAGGCGCAGGGCTTCATCGAGCTGTTCGGTCTCTCGGCGAAGATCGCCGCCAAGCGCGACCAGGCCTGAGCGCCCGGCTGATCCAGCCCGTCCGGCGTTTGAGTGCCGGGGTTCCGGGCGGAGCCCCGATTTCGGGAAGGGGCGGGGTAGGGGAGAGAATCCCTCACCCCGCCCATCAGTGTGACCGCATGCGAGGAGCGACCCAGCAGTGAGCAGCAGCAATACCGGTGACGTCCGGCTCTGGGGCGGCCGTTTCGCCGACGGCCCCGCCGAGGCCCTGGCCAAGCTGTCGGCGTCCGTGCACTTCGACTGGCGCCTCGCGCCGTACGACATCGCGGGCTCCCGCGCGCACGCGCGCGTGCTCAACAAGGCGGGCCTTCTCGACCAGGACGAGCTGGACCGGATGCTCGCCGGGCTCGACCGGCTGGAGGCGGCCGTCGCCGACGGCTCCTTCACCGGCACCGTCGCCGACGAGGACGTGCACACCGCCCTGGAGCGCGGCCTCCTCGAACAGCTCGGCGCCGACCTCGGCGGCAAGCTGCGCGCCGGCCGGTCCCGTAACGACCAGGTCGCCACCCTCTTCAGGATGTATCTGCGCGACCACGCGCGGATCATCGGCGCGCTGATCGCCGACCTCCAGGACGCGCTCGTCGGCCTCGCCGAGGCGCACCCGGACGTCGCCATGCCGGGCCGTACGCATCTCCAGCACGCCCAGCCGGTGCTCTTCGCCCACCATGTGCTGGCACATGTGCAGTCCCTGTCGCGGGACGCGGAGCGGCTGCGGCAGTGGGACGAGCGCACGGCGGTCTCCCCGTACGGCTCCGGCGCGCTGGCCGGGTCGTCGCTGGGTCTCGACCCGGAGGCGGTCGCCGCGGACCTCGGCTTCGAGCACGGCTCGGCCGCCAACTCGATCGACGGCACGGCGGCACGCGACTTCGCCGCCGAGTTCGCCTTCATCACCGCGATGATCGGGGTGAATCTCTCGCGGATCGCCGAGGAGGTCATCATCTGGAACACGAAGGAGTTCTCCTTCGTGACGCTGCACGACGCGTTCTCCACCGGCTCGTCGATCATGCCGCAGAAGAAGAACCCGGACATCGCCGAGCTGGCGCGCGGCAAGTCGGGCCGCCTCATCGGCAATCTGACGGGCCTGCTGGCCACGCTCAAGGCGCTGCCGCTGGCGT
This sequence comes from Streptomyces sp. NPDC006643, assembly GCF_042870175.1. Lineage (NCBI taxonomy): Bacteria > Bacillati > Actinomycetota > Actinomycetes > Kitasatosporales > Streptomycetaceae > Streptomyces > Streptomyces sp. NPDC006643. The sequence continues at coordinate 61,358 of NZ_JBIAHA010000010.1, forward strand.
ACAACCGCGATCTCCAGGAGGACAAGGAGCCGGTCTTCGACTCCTGCGACCAACTGGAGGTCCTGCTCCCCGCGTTCACCGGCATGATGGCGACGCTCACGGTCAACCGGGAGCGGATGGCGGAGCTGGCCCCCGCCGGGTTCTCGCTGGCCACCGACATCGCCGAGTGGCTGGTGCGGCAGGGTGTGCCGTTCCGGGTCGCGCACGAGGTCGCGGGGGAGTGCGTCAAGGTGTGCGAGAAGGAGGGGATCGAGCTGGACGAGCTGACGGACGATCAGTTCGCCTCGATCTCCGAGCATCTGACACCGGAGGTGCGCACGGTCCTCAACGTCTCCGGCGCGCTCGCCTCCCGCGACGGCCGCGGTGGTACGGCGCCTTCGGCGGTCGCGGTCCAGCTCGCCGAGGTGAAGACCGACCTGGCCGTCCAGCACGCCTGGGCGACGGCCAAGAAGTAGCCGTTACGACAAGCGCCGGCCGGGCTCGACACGAGCCCGGCCGGCGCTTTCGCGTCGCGCGGTCGGATCAACCCAGCGTGGAGATCGCCTGGTTGAACGTCTTCGACGGCCGCATCACGGCCTCGGCCTTGGCCGGGTCCGGCTGGTAGTAGCCGCCGATGTCGACCGGCGCGCCCTGCACGGCGACCAGTTCGGCCACGATCGTCTGCTCCTGCTCGGCCAGCGTCGTGGCGAGCGCCGTGAACGCCTCGGCGAGCCGCGCGTCCTCGGTCTGCTTGGCCAGCTCCTGCGCCCAGTAGAGCGCCAGGTAGAAGTGGCTGCCACGGTTGTCGATGCCGCCGACCTTGCGGCTGGGCGACTTGTTCTCGCTCAGGAACGTGCCGGTGGCGCGGTCGAGCGTGTCGGCCAGCACCTGGGCGCGCGCGTTGCCCGTGGTGGTCGCGAGGTGCTCGAAGCTGACGGCCAGCGCGAGGAACTCGCCCAGGCTGTCCCAGCGCAGGTAGTCCTCCTTGACGAGCTGCTGCACGTGCTTGGGCGCCGAGCCGCCGGCGCCCGTCTCGAAGAGCCCGCCGCCGTTGATGAGCGGCACGACCGAGAGCATCTTGGCGCTGGTGCCCAGCTCCAGGATCGGGAAGAGGTCGGTCAGATAGTCACGCAGGACGTTGCCGGTGACCGAGATGGTGTCCTCGCCGCGCCGGATGCGCTCCAGCGAGAACGCGATGGCCTCGACGGGCTTCATGATCTCGATGGTCAGCCCGTCGGTGTCGTGCTCGGGCAGGTACGTCTTCACCTTGGCGATCAGGTTGGCGTCGTGCGCGCGGCCCTCGTCGAGCCAGAACACGGCCGGGTTCCCGGTGGCACGGGCGCGGCTGACGGCCAGCTTGACCCAGTCCTGGATCGGCACGTCCTTGGTCTGGCACATCCGGAAGACGTCGCCGGCGCTGACCGTCTGCTCCAGCACGGCCTCGCCCGACGCGTCCACGACGCGCACGGTGCCGGTGGCGGGGATCTCGAAGGTCTTGTCGTGGCTGCCGTACTCCTCGGCCGCCTGCGCCATCAGACCGACGTTGGGCACCGAGCCCATGGTCGACGGGTCGTAGGCGCCGTTGGCGCGGCAGTCGTCGATGACGACCTGGTAGATGCCCGCGTAGCTGCTGTCCGGGATGACGGCGAGCGTGTCGGCCTCGCCGCCGTCCGGGCCCCACATATGGCCGGAGGTGCGGATCATGGCCGGCATGGAGGCGTCGACGATGACATCGCTCGGCACGTGCAGGTTGGTGATGCCCTTGTCGGAGTCGACCATCGCCAGGGCGGGACCCTCGGCCAGCTCGGCCGTGAAGGACTCGGCGATCTTCGATCCGTCCGGCAGCGACTCAAGGCCCTTGAGAATGCCACCGAGGCCGTCGTTCGGGCTCAGACCGGCCGCGGCGAGCGCCTGGCCGTGCTCCGCGAACGTCTTGGGGAAGAAGGCGCGCACCGTGTGACCGAAGATGATCGGGTCGGAGACCTTCATCATCGTGGCCTTGAGGTGCACCGAGAACAGCACGTCCTCGGCCTTGGCGCGGGCGATCTGCGCCGTGAGGAACTCGCGCAGCGCGGCCACACGCATCGCGGAGACGTCCACGACCTCGCCGGCCAGCACGGGCACCGACTCGCGCAGCACGGTGGTGTTGCCGTCGTCGCCCACCAGCTCGATCCGCAGCGAGCCGTCCTCGGCGATCACGGCGGACTTCTCGGTGGAGCGGAAGTCGTCGGCGTCCATGTGCGCGACGTTCGTCTTCGAATCGGCCGTCCAGGCGCCCATCCGGTGCGGGTGCGCCTTGGCGTAGTTCTTCACCGAGGCGGGGGCGCGGCGGTCCGAGTTGCCCTCGCGCAGCACCGGGTTCACGGCGCTGCCCTTGACCTTGTCGTAGCGCGCCCGTACGTCCTTGTCCTCGTCGGACTTCGGGTCGTCCGGGTAGTCGGGCAGCGCGTAACCCTGCTCCTGAAGCTCGGCGATGGCCGCCTTCAGCTGGGGGATCGACGCCGAGATGTTCGGCAGCTTGATGATGTTCGCCGCGGGCGTCTTGGCGAGGGCGCCCAGCTCCGCGAGCGCGTCATCGATCCGCTGTCCCGCTTCGAGACGGTCGGCGAAACCGGCGATGATCCGTCCCGCCAGCGAGATGTCACGGCGCTCCACCGTGACCCCGGCCGTCGAGGCATAGGCCTCGACCACAGGCAGGAATGAGTAGGTGGCCAAGGCCGGGGCCTCGTCCGTGTGCGTGTAAATGATGGTCGAGTCTGTCACCGGGTGCTCCGCTCCACGTCTGCAACATTGCTCGACATCAAGATATCCCGTGACCCGGCCGCGCTCGACAGTGGCCCGTGGTGAGTGCCACTCGTCTTGAGTGAGACATCAGCGTCTCATTTGGGCTAAGGTCGTCTCATGACAGTCGATCGTGACCAGGTGCTGCGCACGGCCGCCGGCCTCCTCACCCGTAAGGCCACCGCCACCATGGACGAGGTCGCGCGGGCCTCCGGCATCGGCCGGGCCACCCTGCACCGGCACTTCGCGGGGCGCGACGCCCTGGTCAAGGCGCTGGAGGAGCTGGGCATCCGGGAGTTCGGGGCCGCGCTCGACGCGGCACGGACGGACGAGGGCCCCGCGAGCGACGCGCTGCGCAGGCTCGTCGCCGAGATCGAGCCCTCGGCCGGGCTGCTGGCCTTCCTCGTCACGGAGAACCAGCTCTTCGAGGGCGAGGTGAACGAGGGCTGGGACCGGCTCGACGCCCGGGTCGCCGCGCTCTTCCGGCGCGGACAGGAACAGGGCGAGTTCCGGATCGACCTGCCCCCCGTCTGGCTCACCGAGGCGTTCTACGGACTCGTCGGCACGGGTGCGTGGGCCGTCCTGGACGGACGGGTCGCGGCGAAGGACTTCCAGTACATGATCGCCGAGCTGCTGCTCGGCGGAGCACGACGGAGCGTGGAGCGATGATCAGCACCGACCGGCCGACGACGGAGACGGACGCCCGGTACCGCCCGGGGCGCTGGCTCGCCCTGTCCGTACTCGTCCTGGCCGTGCTGCTGGTGGCGGTCGACGCCACGGTCCTCGGCCTCGCCACACCGTTCCTGAGCGAGGACCTCAAGCCGTCCGGCACCCAGCTGCTGTGGATCGGCGACATCTACTCGTTCGTCATCGCCGGTCTGCTCGTCTCCATGGGCAGCCTCGGCGACCGGATCGGCCGTAAGAAACTCCTGCTGACCGGCGCGGTCGCGTTCGGAGCCGTATCCGTGCTCAACGCGTACGCCACCAGCCCGGAGATGATGATCGTCGCCCGCGCGCTGCTCGGTGTCGCCGGCGCGACCCTCATGCCGTCCACGCTGGCCCTGATCCGCAACATCTTCCACGACCCCAAGGAACGCAGCGTCGCGATCGGCATCTGGGGCGCCGCCGCCTCGGCGGGCGCGGCCGTCGGCCCGGTCGTCGGCGGATTCCTGCTGGAGCACTTCTGGTGGGGCTCGGTCTTCCTGATCAACCTGCCCGTCATGGCGGTCCTCGTCGTCGTCGGCGTGAAACTGCTGCCCGAGTCGAAGAACCCCGCGCCGGGCCCCTGGGACATGCGGAGCGTGGTGCTGTCCCTCGTCGGCATCGTCGGTGTCGTGTACGCCATCAAGGAAGCCGCGGCGCACGGGCTGCGCTGGGACATCGCCGCCGCCGCGGTGGTCGGCGTCGCCGCGCTCGTCCACTTCGTCCGCAGACAGCTCAGGATCCGCCACCCGCTGCTCGACATGCGGCTGTTCAGGAACCGAGGCTTCTCCGGTGCCGTACTCGCCGACCTGCTGACCATCCTCGGTCTGTCGGGGCTCGTCTTCTTCCTGTCGCAGTATCTGCAACTCGTCCAGGGGCGCGGCCCGTTGGAGGCGGGCGTGGCCGAACTGCCCGCCGCCGTCGGCGCCGTGACGGCGGGTCTGCTCGCCGGCCGGGCCGCCCGAAGGTTCTCCGTACGGCTGGTGGTGGCCGGCGGTCTCGCCGGGGTCGGTCTGGCGACCGCCTCACTCGTCCTGCTGACCGAGAACACCGGCTACCCGATGCTCGGCGCCGTCCTGCTGGTCGTCGGCGTCGGCGCCGGATTCTCCTTCACCGTGACGGCCGACGTGATCCTCTCCAGCGTCCCCAAGGAGCAGGCGGGCTCGGCGTCGGCGGTGTCCGAGACGGCGTACGAACTGGGCGCCGCGCTCGGTATCGCGCTGCTCGGCTCCATCGTCACCGGCGTCTACCGGGGCTTCCTCACCCCGTCCGGCGTACCCGCCGAGACGGCGGACGCCGCGCACGAGTCCCTCGGCGGCGCGGTCGAGGCGGCGGGCGGCATCCCCGGCCACCAGGCGGCCGAACTGGTCGCGGCGGCGCAGGAGGCCTTCGTGCACGGCCTGCGTATCGCGGCGGGCGCGGGGGCGGCGGTGCTGCTCGTGACGTCGGTGGTGGCGTGGTTCCTGCTGCGCGGCCAGAAGCTGGAGGACGGACCGGAGGACGGCCAGGACGAGCCCGTGAAGGATCCGCAGGACGCCCGGCACTGAGGCCCCGGCGCGCCGGGATCCCGGCGTTGCGACCCCGGCCCCCTCGGCCCGGCCCGGCCGGAGACCGGTGATGCCCGCGTCCCCCGAGGAGGGGGCGCGGGCATCGGGCGGGTCCTTCGAGATCAGGCCGCCTTCGCCTTGGTGGCGTACATGTCCACGTACTCCTGCCCGCCGAGCCGCATGACCTCCGTCATCACGGAGTCGGTCACCGCCCGCAGCACATAGCGGTCACGGTCCATGCCGTCGTACCGCGAGAACTCCATCGGCGCGCCGAAGCGGACCGTCACCTTGCTCGGCCGGGGCATCCCCGACCCGTTCGGCTGGATCTTGTCCGTGCCGATCATCGCGAACGGCACCACCGGCGCGCCCGTCATCAGCGTGAGCCGCGCGATGCCCGTACGGCCCCGGTACAGCCGGCCGTCGGGGGAGCGCGTGCCCTCCGGGTAGATGCCGAACATATGGCCGTCCTCCAGCACCCGGCGGCCGGTCATCAGCGCCGCGACACCGCCGCGCCCGCCGTCACGGTCCACCGGGATCATGCCGCAGCCGGTGAAGAACCAGGCCATCAGCTTGCCCTTGAGCCCCTTGCCCGTGACGTACTCGTCCTTGCCGATGAAGAAGACCTGACGGCTGCCGCAGACGAGGGGCAGGATCATCGAGTCGATGAACGTGAGGTGATTGCCGGCGAGGATCACCGGGCCGGTCCCCGGAATGTGCTCGGCGCCCTCCACCCGTGGCCGGAACATCAGACGCAAGATCGGTCCGAGCACTGCTTTGACGAGCGCAAAGCGGGACAACGGGGTCCTCCGGTTGGTGAGCGGTCGTAGCGAGCCGACTAACTCGTCGCAGGTGAGGACGATACTCGCGGGTCGGCCCCCCGCGCACATCGGGTTGATCGATCGGATACACGGTGTTGACACGAGTTTCCGGTGTGTTCGCGCCAGATCTGCCCCGTGTACGGGGACCACTGTCTACGCTCAAGCCCTCGCTTGACAGGTGCGGGACAGCACATGGACATCACATGAAGGAGCGTTCATGACACAGGGTGCGCGGAACATCCCGGGACGACGGACCGTGCTGGGAGCGGCGGTGCTCGGCTCGGCCGCACTCGGTCTTTCCGCAGGTACGGCCGGTACGGCGCAGGCGGCACAGACCGACACGCGCGGCGGCGGTCACCGCCCGCCGCAGAAGAGACTGCCCGTGCCGACGATCGTCGGACACCGCGGCGCCAGCGGCTACCGGCCCGAGCACACCCTCGGTTCGTACCAGCTCGCGCTCGACATGGGCGCCCACGTGATCGAGCAGGACCTCGTGCCGACGAAGGACGGTCATCTCGTCTGCCGTCACGAGAACGACATCACCGGCACCACGGATGTCGCCGACCACCCGGAGTTCGCCGGGCGCAAGACCACCAAGAGCGTCGACGGGGTCAGCCTCACCGGCTGGTTCACCGAGGACTTCACGCTCGCCGAGCTGAAGAAGCTGCGGGCCAAGGAGCGCATCCCGCAGTCCCGTCCGCACAGCACCCTCTACAACGGCCGCTGGGAGATCCCCACCTTCGAGGAGGTGCTGCGCTGGGCCGACGCGGAGGGCCGCCGCCGGGGCGAGCCCGTCTGGCTGTACGTCGAGACGAAGCACCCCACCTACTTCCGGGGCCTCGGCCTCGGTCTGGAGGAGCGGCTCGCCAAGCTGCTGCGCCGGTACGGCAGGGACCGCCGTGACTCGCCGCTCTTCCTCCAGTCCTTCGAGCCCACCAGCATGCAGCGCATGGCCAAGCTGGTCTCGACGCCGCGCGTCGTGCTGTTCGACGCCGCGGACACCCAGCCCTGGGACTTCAAGCAGTCCGGCGACCCGCGCTTCGTGGCCGACCTCATCAAGCCCGAGGGGCTGAAGTGGGTCGCGTCCTTCGCGCAGGGCATCGGCCCGTGGGTGGACCTGATCATCCCGAGGGACGCGAGCGGCAAGCTGCTCAAGCCGACCACACTGGTGCGCGACGCCCACGCCAAGGGCCTGATACTGCACCCGTACACGATGCGCAACGAGAACAGCTTCCTGCCTGCCGACTTCCGGATCGGCACCGACCCCAACGCTTACGGCGACGCCTTCGGGGCCTTCAAGACCTACTTCGAGCAGGGCATCGACGGCATCTTCACCGACAACCCGGACACGGGTCTGCTGGCCGCCGCCGACTTCAACAAGGACTGAGCGGCGCCCGCGACATCCTGACTCGTGCCCCGGCGGGCTCCTCGCCCGCCGGGGCACAACCGTCTCCCGGGGCGGCCCAGTTGGGCACGAGACGGCGGAACGTACACCTGGGCCGGCCCGGCGCGGCGGCTGCGATGTTGTCGCCCGACGCGGCTGGTCGCCGCGTAATCACAGGGGAGTTGGGTATCTCACAGAGGGAAATGGAGCCTTCACGTTCCGCACGCCTGTGATGCCTGCGCAGAATGCTCACCACAGAGGTTGCAGCTCCTGAACTCCGGGGAAAGGAGCGGTAGACAACCGGCGGCAGCAGGTGAGCGGGAGGCATGCACACATGGGCATGAGCGTGACCATCTCAGCAGCGAGTGCGCAGGACGCGGAACACATCCTCAAGCTTCAGTACCTGTGTTACCAGAGCGAGGCCGAGCTCTACGGTGACTACACCATCGAACCGTTGACCCAGACGCTCGACGACCTCAAGGACGAAATCGCCCGCGGCCACGCACTGGTGGCCAGGCTCGGTGGCGAAGTCGTGGCCTCCGTGCGGGGCGCCATCGACAGCGAGGGCACGGCCAGGATCGGCAAGCTCATCGTTCATCCGCGGATGCGGCACCACGGTCTCGGCGGCCGGCTGCTCGACGCGATAGAGGGAAGTTTCGCCGGGGCGGAGGCCGCCAAGCGCTTCCAGCTCTTCACCGGCCATCGCAGCGAGGGCAATCTGCGGCTGTACCGGAGCAAGGGGTACGCGCCGGTGGCGAGCGAGCCGACCGGTCCCGGGCTCACGCTCGTGACGCTGGAGAAGGAGGCGGCCACCGGGGCGTTCGTCGCCAGCGCCTGACGGCCGGCCACCGCTCAGCCTGCGAGCCTCAACGACTCGACCCGCGACCGCTCGACCTCAACGACTCAACCCTCAACCGCTCAACCCTCAACCGCTCAACTCCGTCGGGACCTGCGCAGCCACAGCATCCCCGTGATCGGCAGCAGCACGGGGATGAAGAGATACCCCCAGCCGAATCCGGACCAGACCGTCGCCTCGGGAAAGGCCTCGGGGTCCACGACCGTCCAGGTCCCGACGGTGAGCACCCCCACGAGTTCGCCGCCGCAGCACACCAGCGCCGCCTTCCGGGCCGTCTCGCCGCCCCGTACGAGCGTGTAGGTGATGAACACGTACACGACGGCGGCGACGCCCGACAGCGTGTACGCCAGCGGTGCCCGGTCGAACTTGGTGGAGATCTCGAAGGCGGTCCGCGACACCGCGCCGACCGACATCACCCCGTACAGCCAGACCAGCAGCAGTCCGGGCCCCCGCACCAGCCGCGTCCGCCCCGCCGGCCGCCCGTCGGGGCCCGCGCCCGTGCTCGCGTCGGCGCCCGTGCCGGCGGCTCCTGTCCCGGTCTCCACGGTCAGCCTCCCCAGATGTCGTACAGACGCACTTCGAGCACGGCGAGCACGACCGCGCCCGCCGCGACCGTCGCCGAGCCCCAGCGGGTCCGCTCGGCCAGGGACAGGAAGCCGGCGGCCGGTACGGCGGCGAACGCGCCGATCAGATACGAGACGAAGATCACCGAGCCCTCGGCCGGGTCCTCACCACGCGCCAACTGAACGATCCCGACCACCAGTTGGACGAGCGCCAGCGCCGTCACCACGGCCATGCCGATGAAGTGCCAGTCCTTGGTGGGCTGGTCCCGGTACGCGGCGAATCCGCACCAGGCGGCGAGGGCGAGAGCGGCCACGGAGACCGCGACCGTCAGGGCGACAAGCATGACGACGAGAGTATTACGGCCCGAAAAGCCCGGTGCGCTCGCCCCTGTGCGGAACGGTCCGGCGACCTCCGCCCCGGGAGCCGCCGGACCGTGGTCTTGGCCACAACGCACCACCACTCCCGATCGGGCGCGGACCCCGTCGACGAGGGGCCCGCACCCGTATCCCCGCAGGTCAGAGCGGTACAGCTGGAGATCGAGGGCGCTTTCAGCCGTGACAGACAGACCTGTCCGCTAATCGGACAACCGGCCGAGCCGTGGATATACGTCTGCTTTACTTACCGACATGACCACGACGAGCAGCCGCACCCTTGCGACCGAGGCGATCACGACGCCCGGTGCTCGCTGTCTGTGTCGAATGTGCGCCCGCTGAGGGCCCCTGCCTGAGCCTCGCGCCCCGAAGCGAGACCCGACAGAAGCGACGCGACACCCGTGGTTACGTCTCGTAGCCCCCGTACGTCCCTCTCCCGTGCCCGGCCCCGGGTAGCCACGAGCTGACGTGCCCTGTCGCGCCGCGCCCTGACGGACCGCCCGAATCCCCGTGCCCCGCCGGCCGCCGCGCCGCGCACCCGACAGTGACGGAAACCCTCTGTGATCACCACTACGGGCCTGACCAAGATTTATCGGACCGGCCGGTCCGGCCGGTCGCGCGGCCATGAGATCACCGCGCTGGACGGCGTCGACCTGCATGTACGCGAAGGAGAGGTGTTCGGCGTCGTCGGCCGCAGCGGCGCCGGGAAGTCCTCGCTCATCCGCTGCGTCAACCTCCTCGAACGCCCCACCGCCGGCACCGTGACCGTCGACGGGACCGACCTGACCGCGCTCGCCGGCCGAGGCCGACGGGCCGGCAAGGAACTGCGCCGCGCGCGCAGCTCGATCGGCATGGTCTTCCAGCACTTCAACCTGCTGTCGTCGCGCACCGTCCAGGACAACATCGAACTGCCGCTGGAGATCCTCGGCCAGTCCGGGCAGGAGCGTTCCCGCAGGGCGCTGGAACTGCTCGACCTCGTCGGTCTCGCCGACAAGGCCAAGGCCTACCCCGCCCAGCTCTCCGGCGGCCAGAAGCAGCGCGTCGGCATCGCCCGCGCCCTGGCGGGCAACCCGAAGGTGCTGCTCTCCGACGAGGCGACCAGCGCGCTCGACCCCGAGACCACCCGCTCGATCCTGCGGCTCCTGCGCGACATCAACCAGCAGCTCGGCCTCACCATCCTGCTGATCACGCACGAGATGGAGGTCGTCAAGACGATCTGCGACTCGGCCGCGCTCATGGAGCGGGGCCGGATCACCGAGTCCGGCACGGTCGGGGGCCTGCTCGCCACCCCCGGCTCGCTGCTGGCGCGCGAACTGTTCCCGGTGGACGGATCCGGGGCCGGACCCGGCAGCACGGTCATCGACGTGACATTCCACGGGGAGGCGGCCACCCAGCCGGTCATCTCCCAGCTGTCCCGCACCTACAACATCGACATCTCGATCCTCGGCGCGGCGATGGACACCGTCGCGGGGCGCCAGATCGGCCGGATGCGTATCGAACTGCCCGGCACCTTCGAGGAGAACGTCGTGCCCGTCGGCTTCCTGCGCGAACAGGGGCTCCAGGTCGAGATCGTGAACGCCGCGGACGCGGCGGATGCCGTGGACGCGGGGGACGCACTCGCGGACGTGGCCGAGACCGTCGCGCTCACCAAGGAGGCCACCAAGTGACCTGGTCCGAAATGCAGCCTCTGCTCAGCCAGGGGACGCTCGACACCCTCTACATGGTGCTGTGGTCCGCGCTGGTCACCGTTGCCGGCGGACTGCCGCTGGGCGTTCTGCTCGTCCTCACCGACAAGGGCGGCCTGCTCCAGAACACCCCGGTCAACAAGGTCGTCGGCGTGATCGTGAACATCGGCCGCTCGCTGCCCTTCATCATCCTGCTCATCGCGCTGATCCCCTTCACCACCTTCGTCGTCGGCACCTTCATCGGCCCCACCGCGATGATCGTGCCGCTCGCCATCGGCGCCATCCCCTTCTTCGCCCGGCTCGTCGAGACGGCGATCCGGGAGGTCGACCACGGCCTGGTCGAAGCCGTCCAGGCCATGGGCGGCTCGATCCCCACCATCGTCCGCAAGGTGCTGCTGCCGCAGGCCCTGCCGTCGATCGTCTCCGGCACGACCACCACCGTCATCGCGCTCATCGGCTACTCGGCCATGGCGGGCGCGGTCGGCGGCGAAGGACTCGGCTCCAAGGCCGTCACCTACGGATTCCAGCGGTTCGAGAACGGCTTCATGATCGCCACGGTCGTCGTGCTGATCCTCATCGTCACCGTGATCCAGCTGATCGGCGATCTCGCCGTACGGCTGCTGACCCGCCGGACCCGGACGGCATAGCCCGGCCGGGCCGTACGGACCGGATCCGTACGACTCGGCAAACCGGATCCGTACCAACCGAATCCGTACCAACCGAATCCGTACGACCCGGCCCCACCGGCCACCCAGATGTCCCACCGGCCCGCACTCCTTGTCCGGGCCCGACCACCGAACACCGGAAAGAGGCACTCTTCGTGCGCACCCACCTCAAGATCGCGACCGCCGCGGCCACCACCGCCCTCGCCATCGGCCTGAGCGCCTGCGGCACCTCGTCCGACCCCGCCGAGAAGACGGCGGACGGCGCCAAGGCCGACGAGTCCAAGCCCCTGCTCGTCGCCGCGTCCCCGACGCCGCACGCCGACATCCTGAACTTCATCAAGGACAAGCTCGCCCCGGACGCCGGACTCAAGCTCGACGTCAAGGAGTTCACGGACTACGTCCTGCCGAACACCGCCACCGAGAGCGGCGAGGTCGACGCCAACTACTTCCAGAACAAGCCCTACCTCGACGACTTCAACAAGAAGAACGACACCCACATCGTTCCCGTCGTCAACGTCCACCTGGAGCCGCTCGCCCTCTACTCCAAGACGGTCAAGGACCTCGGCGCCCTGAAGTCCGGCCAGACCGTGGCGATCCCCAACGACACCGTCAACGAGGGCCGGGCGCTGAAGCTCCTCGCCGACAACGACGTGATCACGCTCGCCGACGGCGTGGCGGGCAACGGCACCCTCGCCGACATCAAGGACGCCAAGGGCCTGAAGTTCAAGGAGCTGGAGGCCGCCACCCTGCCCCGCGCCCTGAACGACGTGGACGCCGCCGTCATCAACGGCAACTACGCCATCGAGGCCGACCTCAACCCGGCCGAGGACTCCCTCGCCCTGGAGAAGACCGAGGACAACCCGTACGCCAACTTCCTCGCCGTCAAGGAGGGCAACGAGAAGGACCCGCGTGTCCTGAAGCTCGCGAAGCTCCTCAACTCGCCCGAGGTGGAGCAGTACATCAAGGACACCTACAAGAACGGCGCGGTCCTGCCCGCCTTCGGCCCGCCCGCGTAATTTGTCCGCGCGACCCGGCCGTCGGTCCGGTACGAGCCCCGCACACCCGGCCGTGTGCGGGGCTCACCCGATGCTGCATGCTGTGCATTTACGACGGACTGAGGCATGGAGCTGAGCATGACTACCACCTTTCCGGACGTCTCCATCAGCACCGAGCGGCTGGTGCTGCGCCCGTTCGAGGCGGCGGACATCCCGGCGCACATCGAGATGATGAACGACGAACCGGTCATCGCGTGGATGTCGGCCCCGTACCCGTACAGCGCCCAGGACGCCGAGGACTGGGTGAGCGCGATCGCCCCCGCGGAACGCACGGAGGGGCGCGGACTGGTCCTCGCCGTCACCGAGTTCCTGACCCAGCGTCTCGTCGGCCTCGCCCGCCTGAAGAACACCGACTGGCGCACCCGCACCACCGAGATCTCCTATGTGACCGCTCCCTGGGCGCGCGGTGAGGGTTACGCGACCGAGTCCGTGCTCGCCGTCGCGGAGTGGCTCTTCCGCGACCAGAGCTTCGAGCGTGTCGAGTTGCGCACCGCCGCCGACAACACGGCCGCCCAGCAGGTGGCGCAGAAGGCCGGCTGTATCAGCGAGGGCGTCCTGCGCAACGCGTGGATAGCGCGGACGCAGACGGAGACCGGCAGTTGGATCGACGTCCGCACGGATCTCATCGTCTGGAGCCTGCTGCCCGAGGATCTCGAAGGCGTGGCGGACCAGATGGCGGACGCGGGCGGCTACGCGTCGTTCACCGACTGGAACTGAACTCCACGGCCTGCGACCCACGACCTTCGATCTTCGATCCTCAAGCACACGACCCACGCCCCGCGGCGGACGGCGCGGCGGCCTGCGGGTACCCTCACACGCACCGCCCCGGCGCGGACCCCCTCGACGCACCACCGATGGACAGCGGTCCGGCCTGCGACAAAACAACCTGACGACCTCCGACGAACTCTGGGGAGACTGACGACGATGGCCGACCGCGTCACGGTGATCGGCTGGGACGGCTCGCCCCTCGCGCCGGCGGCCACGTCCGCCCTCACCGCCGCCACGCTGGTGGCCGGCGCCGCCCACCATCTCGCCCTGCCGGAAATACCGCCGGACGCCGAACGCATCCGCCTCGGCAGCGTCGACCTCGCCGCCCGCAGGATCGCCGGACACCGCGGCAGCGCCGTGGTACTCGCCGACGGCGACCCCGGCTTCTTCGGCGTCGTACGCACCCTGCGCGCCCCCGAGCACGGCCTTGAGGTCGAAGTCGTACCCGCGGTCTCCGCCGTGGCCACCGCCTTCGCCCGCGCCGGAATGCCCTGGGACGACGCCCAGGTCGTGGTCGCCCAGCAGCGCACACTCCGGCGCGCCGTCAATGTGTGCCGGGCGCACACCAAGGTCGCCGTCCTCACGTCGCCTGGCGCCGGGCCCGCCGAACTCGCCCTGCTCCTCCAGGGAGTTCACCGCACCTTCGTCATCTGCGAGGAACTGGGCACCGACCGCGAACAGGTCACCGTCCTCACCTCCGACAAGGCCGCCGACCACGTCTGGCGCGACCCCAACGTCGTGATCGTCGTCGGCGGGATCGGCACCGCGCCCGTCCGCACCAGCGGCTGGATCGCGGGCCACGATCCCGAGTTCCCGCCCGCCGTAAGGGGTTGGGCGCTGCCGTCCGAGGAGTACGGCATCGACCTCGACGAGGGCGAGTCGACCTGGCTGCGCGCGGCCCAACTCGCTCGCCTGGGTGCCCGTACCGGCGACCTCGTCTGGGACATCGGGTCCGGCAGCGGCGCACTCGCCGCCGAGGCGGGGCGCTTCGGGGCGGCCGTGATCGCCGTCGACGCGGAACCGGGGGCGTGCGCGAGTACGGCCGCCGCCGCCCGTCGCGCCGGCGTACAACTGGAAGTCGTGGAAGGCCGAGCGCCCCACGTACTGGAGAACCTGCCCGAGCCCGACGTCGTACGCATCGGCGGCGGGGGAGTGGACGTCGTCATCGCGTGCGCCGACCGCCGACCCGCGCGCATCGTGACCCACGCGGCCACGCGGGACGAGGCCGAGGCCATCTGCGCCGCGCTCCGCGAGGGCGGTTACGTGGTGGAGTGCGTCCTGCTCCAGTCGGTCGAGATGGACACCGGAGCCTGGTCGGAGCGCGAACGCTCGGTGGTTTTCCTGGTCTCGGGGAACCGGCCGGACCGCGCCCCCTGACCCTGTTGTCAGAGGCGCGAGGTAGGCTGACCGATCGTTGTACCGCAGCCGGTCGTTCGTCGCTTCGTTCGTCAATGTCCGGAAAAGGGGGTCGTTTTGGACCCTCATGTGGTACGGCTGCACCGGGGGACGCGCAACGTGGCGCAGACCACAGCGGGCCGCCACGGATCACCGCGTGTTGGCCGCGAACGGCCGCGAGAATACGTGAGGGCCGCGGCTCGATTCGTGCCGCGCGGCGCCCACGCTCGTTGACACTGACGGGCGCCGGAGCGCCGTCGAATCGGGCGCCCCGGTCGAAGGGCCGAAGGAGCACAACCAATGGGCGAGGGGTACGCATGACTGACACCGGCCAGGTCCCGGGCGAGGGACAGCCGGAGAACGCAGGCATGGCGGAGCAGCCGGGCGACCCCGCTGCCGGCTCCTACGCCTACCTGGGCCCCTCCGAGAGTGCTCCCGAGGACGACGACCTTCTGCTGATGCCGAGTTCGCAGGGCGCTTGGGGCGACCCCCAGCCGGCGCCTCCGGCCGAGCCGCTCGCGCCCGTCGCCCACACCGTGCCCGCGCCGGCGCCCGAGCCTGTCGCCGCGGCGCAGATCCCGCAGCAGATGGGGCAGGCCGAATTCGCCCCGCAGCAGGCGCAGTCCCAGCTCGCGACGTACTCGCAGCCGGAGCCGGAGCCACAGCTCGCGCCGCAGTACCAGACACAGACGCCGGAGTTCCAGTCCGCGCCCGGCCCCGAGGGCCTGGCGGAGTATCCGGCGCCGGACCTGTCCCACATGCAGGTGGGCCCCGTGGCGCAGCAGACCGAGTTCGCGGTGGCGCCCGAGACGTACGCGCCGGCGGAGACGCCGGTGGAGGCTCCGGCGCCGGAGTTGACCCATGAAGCGGTCCCGGAGGCGGCCCCTGAAGCGCTCCAGGAGGCGCCTCAGGAAGTCGCCGAAGCCGTAGCGCCGCCGGCGGTGGCGGCCGAAGCTCCGGCGCCCGCGCCCGAACCGGGCGCGCACGAGACCGGTGGGCGCGATTCGGGCTCCGTCGACCTCGGGGCCGTACGAATCCCGACCGCCACGTCCACGCCGACACCGCCCCCCGCACGCCGCCCGCTGCACATGGGCCCGCCGATGCCCGACTCGACGGGTGGCGTGGTGCGTTCGCTCGCCGACCGCGGTCCGTCGAGCACGCCGCCGAACCCCGTTCGGGTACGGGCCCAGGGGCCGCCCACCACTGGTCCCGAGTATCTGGACATCCCGCGCGAGGAAGCCGCGGAACTGCCGGGACCGCAGCTCGGCGCGATTCCCGTGCAGGGCGCGGACCCATGGGCGTCGGTGCCGCCGCAGTCCGACACGCCGGTGGCGGAGGCGGCGGCACCCGTCGCTGTCGCGGTCGCCGAGGTGGCGCCCGAACCGCAAGTGGCGCCCGAACCGCAGGTCATGGCCGAGCCGGTGGCCCCGGAAGCTCCCGCAGAAACGGTCGTCCCCGACGGAGGACCGGCGTTCGCCCCGGAGCCGGTTCCGGTGGCGGAGGCGGCGCCCGTGCAGGAAGTGGCACCGGAGCCCGAGCCCGTACCGGTGCCCGAACCGCAGGTGGTGGCCGAGGTCGCTCCCGAGCCCGAGCAGACCCCGGAGCCGGTGGCTGAGGAGGCCCTGCCGGAACCCGCACCCGTGCCCATTCCCGTGCCCGACGCGGCGGCCGTGGACGAGACCCCGGCGGCCGAGCCGGTCGAGCCCGTGGCGACGGTCGAACCCGTGGAGCCGGTCGATGCCGAGGAGAAGCGCGAGCCGATAGCGCTGCCCGGCGCGGACCCGGTGATTGCCGCACCGACCGGGCCGGAGCCCGTACACACGGACCCCGAGCCCGAGCCCGTACCGGTCGTGGAGGCGGAAGCGGAGTCGGCGGTGGCGGAGCCCGTACCGTCACAGGCCCCCGAGCCAGCATCCCCGGCCGTTCCCGTCGCCGCACCGGCTGAGACTCCGGCTCGGACTCCCGCTCCGGCCACGGTGCCCGACGCCGTACCCGAGCCCCCCGCGGTCGCCGCCGCCGAGGTGTCCCCTCCCGCCCCCGGGTACGACGACGCGGAGCGCGAAACCGTTCTGCGCGTCATGCGTGAACGCCGTGACATCCGCAACGGGTTCCGTCCCGACCCGATCCCGCACGAGGTGCTGCTGCGAGTCCTCGAAGCCGCGCACACCGCCCCCAGCGTCGGCCACTCGCAGCCCTGGGACTTCGTCGTCATCCGTTCCGCCGAGACCCGGCAGACCATGCACGAACTGGCCCAGCGCCAGCGCGAGGCCTTCGCCAAGTCGCTCCCCAAGGGCCGGGCCAAGCAGTTCAGGGAATTGAAGATCGAGGCCATCCTCGACACCCCGGTGAACATCGTCGTCACCGCCGACCCGACCCGTGGCGGCCGGCACACCCTCGGCCGCCACACGCAGCCGCAGATGGCGCCGTACTCCTCCGCCCTCGCCGTCGAGAACCTGTGGCTCGCCGCCCGCGCCGAGGGACTCGGTGTCGGCTGGGTCAGCTTCTTCGACGAGCGCGAGATGGTCCGCGCCCTCGGTCTCCCCGAGCATCTGGACGTGGTGGCGTATCTGTGTGTCGGGTATGTCGACGAGTTCCCGGAGGAGCCCGAACTGACGCAGGCGGGCTGGTCCAAGCGCCGCCCGCTGTCCTGGGTCGTCCACGAGGAGACGTACGGCCGCCGGGCGCTGCCCGGTGAGGAGCCGCACGACCTGCTCAAGGAGACCATCGCCGGTATCCGCCCTCTCGACGCGAAGGCGCTCGGCGAGGCGTGGGAGCGGCAGAAGCGGATGACGAAACCCGCAGGGGCGCTCGGCATGCTGGAGATCATCTCCGCGCAGCTCAGCGGTCTCTCCCGGATGTGCCCGCCGCCGATCCCGGAGCCCGCCGCCGTCGCGGTCTTCGCGGGCGACCACGGTGTGCATGCGCAGGGCGTCACCCACTGGCCCCAGGAGGTGACGGCGCAGATGGTCGCCAACTTCCTCGGTGGCGGCGCGGTCTGCAACGCCTTCGCGAACCAGGTCGGCGCCGAGGTCTGCGTCATCGACGTCGGCGTCGCGGGCGAACTGCCCGCCACACCCGGTCTGTTGCCCCGCAAGGTCCGGCCCGGCACCGCCGACTTCACGACCGGCCCCGCGCTGACCCGCGAAGAGGTGCTGGCCGCGATCGACGTGGGTATCGAGACGGCGCGCGATCTGGTGGCGGCGGGCAACAAGGGCCTGATCACCGGTGAGATGGGCATCGCCAACACCACGGCCTGCGCGGCGCTCATCTCGGTCTACACGGACCTGGACCCGGCCGAGGTCACCGGACGCGGCACCGGCATCAACGACGAGACGCACGCGCGCAAGATCGACGTCGTCCGGCGCGGGCTCGAACTCCACCGCCCCGACCCCGCCGACCCCATCGGCGTCCTCGCGGCCTTCGGCGGCCTGGAACAGGCAGCGCTGGTCGGTTTCCTGCTGGGCGGCGCGTCGCTGCGTACACCGGTCATCCTCGACGGCGTGAGCGCGGGAGCGGCGGCCCTCGTCGCGCGCGCCATCGCCCCCGAGGCCCTGGCCGCCTGCATCGCGGGCCACCGCAGCGCCGAACCGGGCCATGTGGCGGCGCTCAACAAGCTGGGCCTGCGCCCCCTGGTCGACCTGGACCTCCGACTGGGCGAGGGCACGGGCGCCCTGCTGGCACTCCCGGTGGTCCAGAGCGCGGCGCGGGCGATGCACGAGGTGGCGACGTTCGACTCGGCGGGAGTGACGGAGAAGTAGCCGCGGGGGGCACATTCAGCCCCTCCGGCGTTTGAGGAGCGGGGTCCGGGCATCTTCAGCCCGCCCGGCGTTTGAGGGCACGGCCGAAGGCCGTACGGGGCCCGGGGCGGAGCCCCGGTTTCGGGAAGGGGCGGGTAGGGGAAAGCTCCGCCCCCACCACCCCGGCCCACGCGCCACCCCCCCACTAAGCTGAACCGCGTCCCACCAGCCCCTTCACCACCCGCACCGCCCCCCCCAGAGGAGCCAGCCGCCCCATGCCCGAGCACCCCGCCTACCCCGTCGGACTCCGTCTCGCCGGCCGGCGCGTCGTCGTCCTCGGAGGTGGGCAGGTGGCCCAGCGCCGCCTGCCGGCCCTCGTCGCGACCGGCGCCGACATCCTGCTCGTGTCGCCGTCCGTGACCCCCTCCGTCGAGGCCATGGCCGACGCCGGCGAGCTGCGCTGGGAACAACGTCCGTACGTCGAGGGGGACTTGAGCGACGCCTGGTACGTCCTGGTCGCCACCGGCGACGCCGAGGCGAACGCCCGCGCCTCCGCCGAGGCCGAACGTAACAGGACCTGGTGCGTACGGAGCGACGACGCCGACGCCGCCACCGCCTGGACCCCGGCCACCGGCCGCAGCGAGGGCGTCACCGTCGCCGTCCTCACCGGACGTGACCCGCGCCGCTCCGCCGGCGTACGCGACGCCATCGTCGAGGGTCTGCGCGACGGCACCCTCGCCGCCCCCCGCCACCGCACCCGGACCCCCGGCGTCGCCCTCGTCGGCGGCGGCCCCGGCGATCCGGAGCTGATCACCGTCCGGGGCCGGCGCCTCCTCGCCGAGGCCGACGTCGTCATCGCCGACCGCCTCGGCCCGCGCGACCTCCTTGACGAACTCCCGCCGCACGTCGAGGTGATCGACGCCGCGAAGATCCCGTACGGCCGCTACATGGCCCAGGAGGCCATCAACAACGCGCTGATCGAGCACGCCAAGGCCGGCAAGGCGGTCGTACGGCTCAAGGGCGGCGACCCCTTCGTCTTCGGCCGCGGCATGGAGGAGGTCCAGGCCCTCGCCGACGCGGGCATCGCCTGCACCGTCGTCCCCGGCATCTCCAGCTCCATCAGCGTCCCCGGCGCGGCGGGCATCCCCGTCACCCACCGGGGTGTGGCGCACGAGTTCACGGTGGTCAGCGGCCACGTCGCCCCCGACGACCCGCGCTCCCTGGTCGACTGGCCGGCGCTCGCCCGACTGCGCGGCACGCTCGTCCTGCTGATGGCCGTCGACAAGATCGGCGCCATCGCCGGGACCCTCGTCGCCCACGGCAGGTCGCCCGCCACCCCCGTGGCGCTGATCCAGGAAGGCACGACGGCGACCCAGCGCCGCGTCGACGCGACACTCGAAACGGCCGCCGAAGCCGTCGTCACGGAGGATGTACGGCCCCCGGCCGTCATCGTCATCGGCGACGTCGTCTCCGTCGGCCCCGACCGAGGCCCCGATCGGACCACCGGCGGCACAGACCGCGGCACAGACCGCGGCACAGACCGCGGCACCGGCGGCGGCACAGACCAAGGCCCCGGCGGCGAGGCACGCGGCGAGACCGGCCATGGCTGAGATCGTCACCGTCGAAGCGGCCCCCGACGGCTCCGCCGACCCCCGCCTCGCCGACTACACCGACCTCACGGACGTCGAACTCCGCCGCCGCCGCGAGCCCGCCGAGGGCCTGTTCATCGCCGAGGGCGAGAAGGTCATCCGCCGTGCGGTCGCGGCCGGTTACGAGATGCGGTCCATGCTCCTGACGGCCAAGTGGACCGAGGTGATGCGCGACGTCATCGACGGGACCTCCGCACCCGTCTACGAGGTCGCCCCGGACCTGGCCGAGCGCGTCACCGGCTACCACGTCCACCGCGGCGCGCTCGCCTCCATGCACCGCAGGCCCCTGCCGCCGCCTGCCGACCTCCTACGGAAGGCACGCCGCGTGGTGGTCTTCGAGGACATGGTCGACCACGCCAACCTCGGCGCCGCCTTCCGTAACGCGGCGGCGCTCGGGGTCGACACGGTGCTTCTCACCCCGCGCTGCGCCGACCCGCTCTACCGCCGGGCCGTCAAGGTCTCGATGGGCGCCGTCCTCCAGGTCCCCTGGACCCGGCTGGAGTCCTGGCCCGGCGACGCCGGCCTGCTGCGTGAGGCGGGATTCGTCACGGCGGCCCTCTGCCTGGACGAGAAGTCGATCACTCTCGACGAACTCGCCGCGCGGCGGGACGACAGACTCGCGCTCCTCTTCGGTACGGAGGGCGACGGTCTGACGGCCGACGCCCTCGCCGCCGCGGATCTGCGGGTCAGCATCCCGATGGACGCCGGGGTGGACTCCCTCAACGTCGCCGCCACCTCGGCCGTCGCCTTCTACATGACGCGGCCCCGGGACTGACCGGGCTCGACGACGCCCTACAACTGCTGCGCCGCCGCGATCCCCAGCGCGACGATCAGTGTCACCACGACGAAGACGATCAGCCGCTGACGCAGCAGCCGGGGATTGGCCGGCCTGCGTCCGCCACGGCCACCCGATGTCGTACGTGCCCCGGGCCTGCTGCCCGGACGGCCGCCGGTACGGCCGCCGGTACGCGCCCCGGCGCGCGAGGAGCCGTCACGGGGCCTGGGCGGACGCCCACCGCCCGTACGCGGCGCCGAACCACGCGAGCCCTGCGCCCGGGAGTCGTGCCCGCCAGCCGTACGCCCCTGGGTCGACCGGTCGGACCGCTCCGTCCGCTCCGTGCGGTCCGACCGGTCCTGCCGTTCGATCCGCTCCGAGCGTTCCAACCGCTCCGACCGCTCCGTGCGCTCGGTCCGCTGCGGCATCCGCGCCGTGCGTTCCGCGATCCGGCCCGTCGGCACGTCCTGCCCGGTCCGCTCCCGCTGCGCCGGCGGCCGTCCGTCCGACAGCCCCTGCGCCTCGCGCGCCGCGATCTCCTTGAGCCGCATCGACAGCTGGAGCGTGCTCGGCCGCTCCTCGGGGTCCTTCGCCAGACAGGCCCGCACCAGCGGCGCCAGCGCGTCCGGCACCCCGTACAGCTGCGCCTCCTCGTGCACCACCCGGTAGAGCATGACTTCCGAACTGCCGTGCCCGAAGGGCGAGTCGGCCGTCGCGGCATAGGCCAGCGTCGCGCCGAGCGCGAAGACATCGGTCGACGGGGTCACCGTCGCGCCACGTACCTGCTCGGGCGCCAGGAAGCCGGGCGAGCCCACCGCCGTACCGACATGGGTGAGCGTGCTCGCCCCCGTCGCCCAGGCGATCCCGAAGTCGATGATGCGCGGGCCCTTGGGGGAGAGCAGGATGTTCGAAGGCTTCAGATCGCGGTGGACGACCCCGGCCTCGTGCACCGCCAGCAGTCCCTCGGAGAGCGCGGCTCCCACGGAGGCGACCTCGGCGGCGGTCAGCGGCCCGTCCTCGGCGACCTTGTCGTGCAGGGAGGGCCCCGGTACGTACTGGGTCGCGAACCACGGCCGGTCCGCGTCGAGATCGGCGGCCACCAGCCGGGCCGTACAGCCCCCGCGGATCCGCCGCGCCGCCGAGACCTCACGGGCGAACCTGGACCGGAACTCCTGGTCCTCGGCGAGATCGGGCCTGATCACCTTCAGCGCGACCCGCTGCCCGCGCCGGTCCGATCCCAGGTAGACGACCCCCATACCGCCCTGCCCGAGCCGCCGGTGAATCCTGAACGAACCGACGACACGCGGGTCCTCGCGCCGGAGCCGCATCATCGCCATGTCCATCCCCGCTGCCCGGTCGTCCGTGTGACGTGGCACAGCTTACGTACCCGCGCCCCGGGGCGCTCATAGGCCGCGCCCTCCGGGACGGATCGATTGTCAGTGCCGGGTGAGAAACTTGAGGGGTGGTCAGGGGACCGCGGATCCAAGGTCCTCAGACCCGTGCGAGATCTCAATGGTCCGTCGCAGAAGGGGGATTGGATCAATGAAGGGTGACCGCGTGGAGATAGTGGTGGACGCGGGTGACACGACGCGTACGTACGAAGTCGTGGCAAGTCGGGCAGGCCGCCGGGTGGAGACGGCGGTGCGTCGAGGAGTGGTGGAAGTGAGTGAAGTCACCCGCAACGGTTCGGTGGTGCGTACGGCGCGCTTCATGGCCACACGGGTGCTCGCTCTGGTCGAGCAACCGGTCCCCAGGGAGGACGTCTCCGAGCGTCCCCTCCGGGAAGACCCGCAGGCGTAGGACCGTCTCTCCACCCAGGGGAGTACGCGCGGGGGGTACCGGTCATCCTCCGGGAGGCCCGGCAATCGGTACGCGGGCATGACGACCCAGGCGCGGCGCTTACCTAATGTTGTTGTCAAGCGGCGGGTGCAGCACTCGTCCCCCGAGGTCAGACACTCGCCGCTGCCAGACACGACAGGAGAAGGACCATGGCCGACACGGCATCGCGAGCGATGATCCGCACGCAGGGACGCAGGGCATTCGACGCGTTCGGCGGGCGGAGTTCCGGTCCGCGCCACCCCCTGGTGGCGACAGCCATGGTTCTCCCTCTCGCGGCCCTGCTGGTCGTCGTATTCGGCGGCTGGGAAGCAGTGGTCACACAAGCGTCGTCCGTGGGCGTGATGCTGGGGCGCTGAGCGGCGCCCCAGGTTCGGGAGAGCGGCCCGAACCGTAGACATCCGGCCAACAACCCCGTGGGGACGGGGGTGCGGCGGACGGCAGCGTTTGGCCGGTCAGCTGGGGAGCTGACCGGCCATCGCGCTGTCCGGACCCGTATCCGGTCCCCGTCCACGCGTAGGCTCCCCGGCGGGAACACACCGCACCGGGGGACAGAGACCACCGTGACCGCATCCGTCGTACACGCACTCAACCTCGCCGCCCGGCACGCCGCCCACCCGGACGCGGCGGGCGGCCCGGCCGGCGAAACCGCCACCGAGCCCCCCTGCCCTGCCTGCGGAGGCGGCGAGACCGTGCTGGCCGACCGCTCCGACGGTGTGGTCGTACGTCACGGGGCCGCCGTAGCCAAGGCGCACGCGCCCGCCACCGACCCCGCCGGCCACCGCGCCCGGCTCTCCGTCGCCTCGCACCCCCTGCTCGTCGGCATTCTGCTGCCGCCACTGCCCGCCGCCACCTCGCAGGTCGCGGGCCGGCCCGTCACCGCCTGGCCCTACGGCACCCCCGTCGACCCCGACCGCCCCGACGACGCGCCCTGGGAAGCGGCGGCGACCCTGCTGGCCAGGCTGCACGCCGTCCCGCCCGCCGCACTGGCGCCGCCGGACCTCCCGCCCATGCGCGGGCCCCTGAAGGCCGCCCAGGCGCTCGCCCGGATGCGGGCCGCCGGGTCCCATCCGGCCGCCGTCGCCGTGGAGCGGGCCTGGGCGGGGCTGCCCGACTGGGCCAGGGGCGAGGCACCCGCACCGTCGGGCGGGCTGCTGTGCCACGGGGACCTGCATCTCGGCCAGCTCGTACGCCACCCTGTACCGGACGGCCCCTGGCTGCTGATCGACGTGGACGACCTCGGACTGGGCGACGGCGCCTGGGACTTGGCCCGCCCCGCCGCCTGGTACGCCGCCGGACTGCTCACCTCCGAGGAGTGGCGGCGCTTCCTCGGCGCCTACCGGTCGGCGGGCGGTCCCGCCGTACCGGCCGAGGGCGACCCCTGGTCCCGGCTCGACGTCCCCGCCCGCGCCCTCACCGTCCAGACCGCCGCCCTGGCCGTCGCCAAGTCGACCGAGCAGGGCCGTGAACTGGACGAGGTGGAGGAGACGATGATCGAGACCTGTGCCCGAATTGCCACACTCCCAACGCAGTTGGCGGCCGGACCCGCGTCGTAAGGTGAACTCACCGTCGCCGGGAGGCATTCCGGCGATGCCGACCGACCAGCGAGGAGCTGACCCGAGCCATGCAGTGCCCCAAGTGTCATGCGGCGATGCACACGTACAACCGCAACGGTGTCCAGATAGAGCAGTGCAGCGGCTGCCGGGGGATCTTCCTCGACTACGGCGAGCTGGAGTCCCTCACCCGCCTTGAGGCCCAGTGGGGACAGCAGGCCCCGCCGCCGCCCCCGGCCCCCGGCGGCTACCCCGCCCAGGCGGCGCCGGCTCCCGCGTGGGGCGCGCCGCACGGCGGGCACCACGGGGGCCACCACGGCGGTCACCGCCAGAAGGGCTTCGGCCGGATGCTCTTCTCCTCCTGATCCCGGTCGTACCCCGCAGCACGACGAAGCCCCCGGCCGATTCGGCCGGGGGCTTCGGGCTGTGCGCGATACTGGGATTGAACCAGTGACCTCTTCCGTGTCAGGGAAGCGCTCTCCCGCTGAGCTAATCGCGCAGGGTGACCCTGCGTGTACTGCGTGCGCGATACTGGGATTGAACCAGTGACCTCTTCCGTGTCAGGGAAGCGCTCTCCCGCTGAGCTAATCGCGCGGGAATCCGAATGGATCCAGTGGACGATACTGGGATTGAACCAGTGACCTCTTCCGTGTCAGGGAAGCGCTCTCCCGCTGAGCTAATCGTCCTTGGAGGTGGAGACGGGATTTGAACCCGTGTAGACGGCTTTGCAGGCCGTTGCCTCGCCTCTCGGCCACTCCACCAGGAGTGCGGGGGCCGGGAATTGATCCCCCAACTCGAGCGGACGACCAGGTTCGAACTGGCGACCTCAACCTTGGCAAGGTTGCGCTCTACCAACTGAGCTACGTCCGCGTGCCGTTTCCCGGTCCCTCCCGCTCGGTCCGGCGACGTGCTGAACTCTAGCGGATTACGGGGCCAGTACAAAAACGCGTTTGTGCAGCGTGCTGCCGTACGTTCACGCTGAGGCACCCGTACGTCGCCGACGTGACACATGGACGGTGCGTCCGGTTGAGCCGTCCTAGACTCGGCGGCGTGCACGACCTCCCTCCGCTGGCCCGCTTCGGTGATCTCCTCGCCACCGATCCGCGCGATGTCACCCATGACCCGGAAGCCCTCGAATCCGCCGGCTTCTGGGCCGTGGCCATGGACTTCGAGGGCCGTCTGACCTGCGCCCGCTTCGGCGACGTACGCCACGAGCCGGTACCCGCGCCCGTTCCCGGGCAGTGGCGGGGCCCGGCGGCGGGCGACTGGACGTCGTCGCTCGACCGCGCCGCGTATGTCGCCGGTGTACGACGCGTCCGCGAACTCATCGCGGCAGGCGAGGTCTACCAGGCCAACCTCTGCCGCGTCCTGACGGCGCCCCTGCCCGACCCGGACGCCGCCGACGTCGACGCGCTGACCGCGCTCCTCGCGCGCGGCAACCCCGCCCCGTACGCCGGTACGATCCGGCTGCCCGCCCACGGCGTGGAGATCGCCACCGCGTCGCCCGAGCTGTATCTGCGGCGCACCGGCCGCAGGGTGGAGTCCGGTCCCATCAAGGGCACCGGCCGCACCGCCGAGGACCTGCTGGAGAAGGACCACGCCGAGAACGTGATGATCGTGGACCTGGTCCGCAACGACCTCGGCCACGTCTGCGCCACCGGATCGGTGACCGTGCCCGCCCTCTGCGCCGTCGAGCCGCACCCCGGACTCGTCCATCTCGTCTCGACGGTGCGCGGCGAACTCGCCGACGGCGCCGGCTGGCCGGAGCTGCTGGCCGCGACCTTCCCGCCCGGATCGGTCACCGGCGCGCCGAAATCCAGCGCGTTGAAGATCATCGAGGAGCTGGAGACGGCACCTCGGGGGCCCTACTGCGGCGCCGTCGGCTGGGTGGACGCCGACCGCGGCACCGCCGAACTGGCCGTCGGGATAAGGACGTTCTGGATCGAGCGAGACCTGCCGCGCGGCCCCGTCCTGCGCTTCGGCACCGGCGCGGGCATCACCTGGGGATCCGACCCGGAGCGCGAGTGGCGGGAGACGGAGCTGAAGGCATCGCGGCTGCTGGCGGTAGCGTCGGGAGTGTACGAGGCGACGGGAAGGACGGCTGGATGATGATCTGGGTCAACGGCGGACTGCGGGCGGCCGACGCCGCGCGGGTGTCGGTGCTGGACCACGGGCTGACCGTGGGCGACGGAATCTTCGAGACGGTGAAGTCCGTCCGGGGCCGGACCTTCGCGCTCACCCGTCATCTGGACCGGCTCACCCGCTCGGCGCGCGGTCTCGGACTGCCCGACCCCGACCACGACGAGGTACGGGCCGCCTGCGCCGCCGTCCTCGACGCCAATCCGGTCGACATGGGCCGGCTGCGGATCACCTACACCGGCGGACTGTCCCCGCTCGGCTCGGACCGCGGCGACGCGGGCCCGACGCTGGTCGTGGCCGTCGGCGAGACACACCGCCGCCCCGACACCACCGCGGTGATCACCGTCCCGTGGGTGCGCAACGAACGCGGCGCGCTGGCCGGGCTCAAGACAACGTCGTACGCGGAGAACGTCGTCGCGCTCGCCCGCGCCCGCGAACAGGACGCCTCCGAGGCGCTGTTCGCCAACACCGTGGGAGATCTCTGCGAGGGCACCGGCTCCAACGTCTTCGTCGTCCTGGACGGACAGCTCCACACCCCGCCGGTCTCCTCGGGCTGCCTCGCCGGTATCACCCGGGCGCTCACGGTGGACTGGACCGGGGCCCAGGAGACCCGGCTGCCGTTCGACGTGCTCGACCGGGCCGACGAGATCTTCCTGACGTCGTCACTGCGCGACGTACAGGCGGTCCACCGCGTCGACGGCCGCACACTGCCCGGCGCGCCCGGTCCGGTCACCGCGAAGGCCATGCGCGTCTTCGACGAGCGCGCGGCGGGCGACCTCGATCCGTAAACCGGATGACGTGTGGCGGTGAGATGGGTACAACTCCCGTGATGACCACGACTCTGCGGCCGACCGGGCCGCTTCAGCAGACCGACGACGGTATGAAGTCACGCGGCTACGAGGTGTGCGACAACAGCCGCCCCGTGGGCGTGATCGAACTCGGCATGGACGGGGCGTACGGCACTCCGGCGGGTGTGCTGCGCCATCTGCGGATCGACGAGGCGAACCGGCGCCGCGGCCGGGGCACGATCGCCGTGCTGGCCGCCGAGGAGGTCCTGCGCGGCTGGGGCTGCGGCCAGGTGATCGCCTCCGTCCCCGCCGGCGCAGGGGGAGCGCTGCCGCTGCTGGAGACCCTGGGCCACACCGAGCGCAGCAGGAACATGACCAAGGACCTCGCCCAGGAGCCCCCGGCCCTGCCGCCCGGCCTCCTCGGCAGACCGCTGGACGAGACGGAGTACGAGGTCTGGGAGCGGCGCTCGTTCGACGGCTTCCTGCAGAGCTGGATCGACCGCGGCCTGCCGCCGGAACAGGCCCGCGCCAAGGCGGAGTCCGGCCGCGCCGAGAACCTGCCCGCCGGCCTGGCCACCCCCGGCACCTGGATCGAGGCCCTGGTCCACGACGGCGATGTGGTCGGCCATGTCTGGGTGGGCAGCAGGGAGATCGCCCCCGACACCGTCGCCCCGTTCGTGTACGACGTGGAGGTGTCCGCCGAACACCGCGGCAAGGGCTACGGCCGCGCGCTGATGCTGCACGCCGAGACGATCGCCCTCCGCACGGGCGCGGGCGCACTGGGCCTGCACGTCTTCACGGGCAACACCCCGGCGATCGCCCTCTACGAATCACTCGGATACGTGACCACGCACCGCAATCTCTTCAAGACGCTGCTCTGACGGGCGCTGCTCGGAGCAGCGCTTCAGGAGAGCGGGTGTCCGGCCTCGGCGAGCAGTCGGTCGGCGATCTCCTCGATGCGTGCGCGCAGGCCCTCCTGGCTCTTGCCGCCGTCGAGGCGTTCGCCGTCGATCACATACGTGGGGGTGCCCGTCACGCCGATCGCCTTGCCCTCGGCCTGGTCGGCGTCGACGATCAGGGTGTGCCGGCCGTCGATCAGCGCGGTGTCGAACTCCTCCTCGTCCAGGCCCAGTTGGCGGGCGATTTCGATCAGCAGCGGTTCGCCCCGGGTGTCCAGCTCCGCGTGGCGGGCCAGGACGGCCTCCGCGTACGGCCAGCCCTGCCCCTGCTCGACCGCCTCCTCGGCCGCCTGGGCGGCGGCGAAGGAGTGGCGGTGCTTGTCCAGGGGGAAGTGCCGCAGCCGTACGTCCAGCCGGTCGCCGTAACGCTCCCGCAGCGCCCGCAGGTCCGCCAGGGCGGTGTGGCAGTCGGCGCACTGGAGCTCGCACCAGACGTCGAGCACGACGGGGCCGGTGGTGGAGGAGTCAGTCATGCGGCCAGTCTTCCAGGTCGCCGGCGCCCCTCCCGACCGGGACCTGGGGAGGAGAGCGACCCCGGAGATCTCCCTGAGGTCCCTCCGCACCGTGGCCCCTACCCGGCCCGGAGGTGCAGGATGGAAGGGTCGACAGGTCGGCGTGGACCGGCCTGCCCGACGGGAACGCTCACGACCGACGACGGCGCCCACGCCTGGAGGACCGGATGATTGCCGAGACCATTTGTTCCGCGGTGTCCGCTGCCGGGCTCGGCATCGCGGCGATCACCGCGTACCGCAAGCGTTTCCTCGCCGCGACGCGTATCGCGGCCTACTCGCTGGTGCCGGTCGCCCTCGTGATGACCGGGGTGGTCCAGTGGCTCGCCGACAAGGCGTTCAGTCCGACCGCCTGGGTGGGCGTCGGACTCCTGGGGCTCTCGTGGCTGCTGTTCCTCACGACACGGATGGTGGAGCGGCGCTCCGGCGTCGGGACGCGCAAGGAGCGCCGGGCGGCGGCCAGGGCGGCACAGCGCGACGCGGTCGCGCCGGCGGCCTCCGCCCCCTCGCTCGGGGCGTCCGCGGCCCCCGTCGCGCAGCCGAAGGCGGCCAAGGCGAAGAAGTCCGGCGGCACGGATTCCGGTGACGATTTCAGCGATGTCGAGGCCATCCTCAAGAAGCACGGCATCTGACCCGGGAGCCTCCCGGGGGGCCGTCCGTCTCAGGGGGTGGACGTTTGCTACGAATCTGACGAACTCGCCTGGCCGGGACGCGTGTTGGTTGTTCGGCGGAGTGCGGTCTGCGTCATGATCACCCCGCGATGCTCGATACCTCACGGGGCCAGGCCCCCGCACCCACCGAAGAGCCGCGCGGTTGTCTTTTCGCGCTCTCCCAGCCGCCGTTGATGATCTTCCTGACGGTCATCGGCACCCTGCTGCTGATGGCGGCGGTCCATGATCTGTTCCTGCTGTGACGCTCAGCCGGCCGCTTCCTTGCGGCGCGCCCGGTAGGCGGCCACGTGCAGCCTGTTGCCGCAGGTGCGGCTGTCGCAGTAACGGCGCGAACGGTTGCGTGACAGGTCGACGAAGGCGTGCCCGCAGTCCGGCGCCTCGCAGCGCCGCAGCCGTTCCTGTTCGCCCGCCACCACGATGAACGCGAGGGCCATCCCGCAGTCGGCGGCGAGATGGTCGGCCATCGACGCGTCCGGCGCGAAGTAGTGCACGTGCCAGTCGTAGCCGTCGTGGTCCGTCAGCTGCGGGGTCGTCCCGGCGGCGGCCACCAGATCGTTGAGCAGCTCTGACGCCTCACGGGGACCGGGGGCGGCGAACACCTCGGCGAAGCGCGTACGTACGGCCTGTACGGCCCGCAGATCGCGGGGACCGAGATCACCCACCCCGCTCATGCGGTGGGCCTGTGCGAAGGCGTACAGGGCCTCGACATCGGGGAGCCCGTCCGAGCCGTGGGCCTCGGGGATGGTGTTCACGAGACTGACGACGGTCTCAAGGGCGTTGCGGGTGTCGTGGGGGATCTGCACGATTCGCTCCCTGGCCTGCTGCGGACCGGTGCCCGCCGGGTTCCGCAGATCTTAGGGGGCGCGGGAGCGCGACGACGCCGTCGTCGCGGTGGCTTCCGCGGCGACGGCGTCGTTGTCCGCCCGTATGTGGTTGTCCGCACGGCGCCGTCTCCCCGAGTCGGACGGCGCCGAGCAGCTCTCGGCCTGGCTCAGCTCTCGGCCAGGATGTGAGACAACTCCGTGTCGAGGTCGAAGTGGCGATGCTCGGTGCCGGGTGGCACCGCGGCGTCGGTTCGCTTGAGGAAGGATTCCAGGGCTCGCGCCGGGGCCTCCAGCAGGGCCTCTCCCTCCGGGGAGCTGAGCGCGATGCAGACGACGCCTTGGCCCTGGCTGCGGGAGGGCCATACTCGGACGTCGCCCGTGCCGGTGGGCCGGTGCAGCCCCTCGGCCAGAAGGTCGCGGGCGAACACCCACTCGACCGTCTCCTCGGCTCCGGTGTGGAAGGTGGCGTGCACGGCATAAGGATCGGCCGTGTCATACCGCAGGCCCGCGGGTACAGGCAGTGAGGACTCGCTCGATACAACGAGGCGCAGGTGCAGCTCGCAGCTGACCGTGGTGTTCATAAGCGCCAGGGCCTTTCGCTCAGTGTGCGCTCGGGGATTCGCACGTCGGCGAAATCGACATGCCACCTACGGTGCCGTTGTAAACCCCTCTGTCTGTTTTGTGATCCTTCAGGTAGCTCGTACAGCGGTGCCTAACTTCGACTTATGCCGCCATTCCGGTGACGACTCGGCGTCGGGTAGGTTGGGGGTCATGCATGCGGAGAGTGACGAGCGGGGGGATGTCGTCGTACCGACGGCAGAGAGAACCGCGGGGGAATCCAAGCCGGAGACGTTCGAGCATGCGCTCGGCTCACGTGCTCCGGGCTTTATCAAGAGTTCGAAGACGCTCCATATGAGCTGGCAGGTCGGCGTATTCGTCGTCGGGCTCGCGGTGGTCGTGGCGGGCGCGGCGATGCTGGTGCTGCCCGGCCCCGGCTGGCTCGTCATCTTCGGCGGTATGGCGATCTGGGCGACGGAATTCGTCTGGGCACAACTGGTGCTCCGATGGACGCGACGCAAGGTCACCGAAGCCGCTCAGAAAGCGCTCGATCCCAAGGTGCGGCGGCGCAACATCATCCTGACGACCGCCGGTCTGGTGATCATGGCCGTGCTGGCCGGAATTTATCTGTGGAAGTTCGGATTCGTCATGCCCTGGAAGATCCAGCAGTGACCGTGGAACGGTCCGGTGGAGCCACTGACATGGGGTAATGTTTGCCCTGCGTCCGGGCGATTAGCTCAGTGGGAGAGCGCTTCGTTCACACCGAAGAGGTCACTGGTTCGAACCCAGTATCGCCCACCCGGAATCGATGCCCCGGAGACTTCACCGTCTCCGGGGCATCGGTCGTTCTCCGGTACGTGACTCCCGGCGCGGGTCCGTCAGCGCATCCGGCCCAGGGAGTTCCGCAGCCGGCGGGCGTCGTGCAGGCGCCGTTCGTAGGTCGCGCCCAGCGCCAGGAGCAGCAGTCCGGCGAGCGCGGGCGGCAGCCAGCGCGGCAGGGCGCCGACGGCCTGGACGACGTACGGCGCCAGCTCGTGCAGCGTGTCCAGGGCGAGCACCGCGCCGCCGAGCACCAGGAGTGCCTGGAGCCGCAGCCGCGCCCCGACGAGTGTGACGGCGAGGGCGGCGACCCCCAGCGCCAGCGGGCGGAGCCAGTGCGTGTCGCCCCAGGCGGCGACGAGGCTCGGCAGGAGCGTCGCGGCGAGGCCGGGGCCGTACGCCGTCCAGGACGACGCCCCGGGGTCGCCACGGCGCCGCAGGACACCCACGGCGAGCGCGAGGACGGTCACCGGCAGCGTGTACGCCTCCGGGGTCGCCACGTCGGAGGCGTACAGCCGCACCCAGGTGGCCAGGACGAACAGCGCCGCCGCGAGATACCCGGCCACGGGACGGCGCTCCGGGCGCAGCGCGGTGCCCGCCGCGACGACGCCGCACAGCGCCAGCACGAGGGCGGCGGTCTCCGGGTGCCCCGAGGCGAGGCCGACGGCCAGCGGACCGGCGCCGGCCGCCGTCAGCTCGACGGGCAGGGCCACGGGACGGTGGCGCAGCCGCGCGCCGAGCAGCGCGACGGCGGCGGGCACGGCGAGGACGGCCAGGGCGGTGGTCTCGCGGGCGAGCCCGGCGGACGCGCAGAGGGCGCACAGCAGGCCGACGGCGGCCCCGACGGCCGCGCAGGCCATCAGCGCCTGGCAGGTCCGTGCCGCGAGGGCGGCCGTGGTCACGACCGGGTTCAGGGCCACCGCGCCGCCGCAGAGCAGGGCGAGCAGCACCGCGAGGGTGATCAGCGTGGTCGTCTCCGTGGCCAGGGCCAGCAGCGCGACATCGGCCGCGCCGACGAGCGCGCAGACCATGGCGGTCGTCGAGACCGGGGACCAGGCGCCGGTGGCTGCCCGGCGTCCGTACACCGCGAGCGTCAACGCGCCCGCAGTCAGGGCGAGATGCGTCACCACGGCCGCCCCGTACCCGAGGTCGAGCGCGGCCGGGAGGATCAGCGGCGCCGCCCAGCCGAGCGCCGTCGCGCCGGATAGCGCGGCGGGTCGTGCGGAGGCGGGCAGCCGGCCGTGCGCGGCCACGAGGAGCCCGGCGGCGATCAGCAGCACCAGCGGCGCCGTGGCCATCGCCGACCAGCCCGGATCCGTGCCGAGCGCTTCGCGCGCCCCGCCGGGTGCCCCCGACCAGACGCGGTCCGCCCAGGACAGCGGGCCGAGCAGTGTCACGGCCGTCGCGGGCAGCGCCCACAGCACGGCCCCGGCCACGACGGTCCCGGCGGCGGCGCACAGCCCGCGCACCGCCGGGAGCGGCAGCGGGGCCCGTACGGCCGTCAACAGGGCCGCGCCGCACAGCAGATACCCGACCACGGCCCAGCCGATCGGCACCGAGGGCCGCAACAGACCGCCGGTCGCGGCGACCACGGCCAGACCTGCCACCAGGGCGGCGGCGAGGGAGACGGCGGGAAGGCGCACGGCCACGTACAGACCCAGAGCGGCACCCGCCAGCAGCAGGACGCCCGGCCGGGCCGCGTCGAGCGGGCTGTCCGCCGTCACCGAGAGACCGGCCGCGATCAGCAGCGCCCAGCCGCCGGCCACCCAGGCGGTGACGCCCGCGATCGACCTGGCAGGCGCGGGCTTCGCCCACAGCACGACCGCGAGGTCCGCGGCGGCGGTGGCCAGCAGCGCCCACCCGAGCGTCAGTTGGCCCGCGTCCGCCGCCAGCGCCCAGAGCGACAACGGGAGTTGGGCGGTGAGGACCGCGGCGGGCAGGGGTGTGCGCAGCCGGTCGAGCAGCAGTCCGTACGCGGCCCAGACGGCGGCCAGTACGGCGCACGCGGTGGCCGTGTAGCCGAGCGGGTCCGTGCCGGGGAGCGCGACACGGTGCAGGGCGTAGGCGTCCAGGACCGTCAGCACCAGCGCCAGCGCGCCGACGGCCTCGGCGGTCGAGGTCAGGCCCCGGCGCAGCAGGAGCGCCGGCGCGGCGAGCGCCGCCAGGGTGACGGTGCCCAGCACGGCCGAGCGACCGCCGATGCCCATGGCGCCCCAGCTGACGACGGTGAAGGCGATCGCCGCGACGGTCAGCAGCACACCGCCCAGCGCCAGCAGGGCGTTCTGCACGCTCGGCGGGGACGTCTCGGGTACGCGGGCGGGCGTCGGCGGTGCCGGCGGTGCCGGCGGTGCCGGCGGTCGTGGCGGCGCCCCCGGCACGGGCGCCGCCGCCGACATCAGCAGCGTCAACAGATAGGACCTGCGGGCGAGCAACTGCGCTCTGCGCGCCTCGATGCGGGCCAGTTCACCATCGAGGACCGCGAGTTCCTCGGCCGGTCGCGGAACGTTCTCCATGGTCTGGAGTGTGGTCCGCGCCACAGCATGGGCCATCGGCTCTCGTACTCAGATACGGGCGTGAGTATCCGAGTGGGGCGCACACTTGACCCATGGACTGGTACCACTACCGCTTCCGCAGCGTCTGGGACCTCGACGCCGCCCCGGACACCGTCTTCGGAGTGCTGGAGCGGGCCGGTGAGTACCCCGACTGGTGGCCCCAGGTCCGCGAGGTGACCCCGGTCGACGAGCGCACCGGGACGGCCCGGTTCCGGTCCGTGATCCCGTACGACCTGTCCGTCCGCGCCCGCGAGAGCAGGAACGATCCGCGCGCCCGGGTCCTGGAGATGGAGATGACGGGCGATCTCGAGGGCTGGGCACGCTGGACGCTGAGCGCCCGGGGCGGCGGCACCCGGGCCCTGTACGAGCAGGAGGTCGACGTCAACAAGCCGCTGCTGCGGCGCCTCGCCGTGGCCGGGCGTCCCTTCTTCCTCGCCAATCACGCGCTGATGATGCGGGCCGGGCGACGGGGGCTGCGCGACGTCCTCGCGCACCGTCATACGGTTTGAACGAAACCCGCCGAGACCTGTATGGTTCAGTCCGTTCCCGGGCGATTAGCTCAGTGGGAGAGCGCTTCGTTCACACCGAAGAGGTCACTGGTTCGAACCCAGTATCGCCCACCGGGAAAGGCCGGTCCGTCATCGACGGACCGGCCTTGCTGTTCCCCGGCTTCCTCAACGGTCAGGCCACCGCGGGCATTCGGGGCCGCAGCGGCCACGCCGGATCGGACGCCGCCCGGGTGCCGCCGCGTGCGAACCACTCCTGCTGGCCGCGTGACTGCGCCGCGTGCCAGACCGCCTGGCGCGCGTGCAACTGGGCCGGCGTCAGCGCCTCCGTCGTGGTGGCGAACCGGCGCCCCACCGACCGGACCACTTCGAGCGCCGCCGCCGCGTCGGCCACGGCGTCGTGCGAGCCGTCCAGCACCACCCCGTACAGCGAACAGAGGTCGACCAGCCGTCGGCGGCCCTTTCGGACCGCGTCCAGATGCCGGTCCAGCACGCCGGGATCCAGCACGCAGAACGGCGCGTTCTCCAGATAGCGGGCCAGTGACGAGTCGCGGTGGCGCCGCATCTCGCGGTCGAGCACCGTCAGACCGAACGGCGCGTTCATCACGACCAGCGGCCGGCCCGCCATGCACTGCTCGGCCAGCGCCCGCCCCACCTCCTCTATCACCGGTGCCGGCCAGCGCCCCGAGCGCTGGACCAACGCGTCGGTGAGGCCGTGCACTTCGGTCGCGGCCACCGGGATCGGTATCCCCGGATTGACCAGCCAGCGGGTGACCCGGGCCCGGGCGCCCGAGATGTCCTGGACGACGAGGGCGGCCGAGACGATCCGGTCCTCCTCGGCGTCGGTACCTGTGGTTTCGATGTCGAATGCGGCCAGGGGGCCCTCGTACCAGTGCGTCATCCCCGAACTCCTCGCGCACGCTTGGCAGATGGCATGAGGCCGACTGCCCGAAACGGTGATACCCGCGACCTTTGCGCCGTACGCCGGAGATGACGGCACAATTCAACCGTTTAGCGAGCGGCCCCTCCGGCTCGGTACGATTCCCGACGCGTACGGGTACGAGCCCGCGCGCCCCGCCAGTGAAGGAGAGACCGGTGTCAGATGTCCGCGTGACCATCGAACGCGATTCCGAGCGGGAAGAGCGCGTGGTGACGACGGGCACTACGGCGGCCGACCTCTTCCCCGGCGAGCGCACCGTGATCGCCGCCCGGGTGGGCGGCGAGCTGAAGGACCTGGCCTACGAGGTCGCCGACGGCGAGACCGTCGAGCCCGTGGAGATCTCCTCCGAGGACGGCCTGAACATCCTGCGCCACTCCACCGCGCACGTCATGGCGCAGGCCGTGCAGGAGCTGTTCCCCGAGGCCAAGCTGGGGATCGGCCCGCCGATCAAGGACGGCTTCTATTACGACTTCGACGTCGCCGAGCCCTTCACCCCCGACGACGTGAAGCGCGTCGAGAAGAAGATGCAGGAGATCCAGAAGCGCGGCCAGCGGTTCTCCCGGCGGGTCACCACCGACGAGGACGCGCGGATCGAGCTGGCCGATGAGCCGTACAAGATCGAGCTGATCGGGCTCAAGGGCAAGGCCGCCGACGCCGCCGAGGGCGCGTCGGCCGAGGTCGGCGCCGGTGAGCTGACGATCTACGACAACCTCGACGCCAAGACCGGCGAGCTGTGCTGGAAGGACCTCTGCCGCGGTCCGCACCTGCCCACCACCCGTAACATCCCGGCCTTCAAGCTGATGCGCTCCGCCGCCGCCTACTGGCGCGGCAGCGAGAAGAACCCGCAGCTCCAGCGGATCTACGGCACCGCCTGGCCGTCCAAGGAGGAGCTGAAGGCCCACCTGGACTTCCTCGCCGAGGCCGAGCGCCGCGACCACCGCAAGCTGGGCAGCGAGCTGGACCTGTTCTCCTTCCCCGACGAGCTGGGCTCCGGCCTCGCGGTCTTCCACCCCAAGGGCGGGGTGATCCGCAAGGAGATGGAGCAGTACTCGCGCCACCGCCACGAGGTGTCCGGGTACGAGTTCGTCAACACCCCGCACATCTCGAAGAAGAAGCTCTTCGAGACCTCGGGGCACCTGCCGCACTACGCGGAGGGCATGTTCCCGCCCATGCAGTTCGACGGCCAGGACTACTACCTCAAGGCCATGAACTGCCCGATGCACAACCTGATCTTCAAGGCGCGCGGCCGGTCCTACCGCGAGCTGCCGCTGCGCCTCTTCGAGTTCGGCACGGTCTACCGCTACGAGAAGTCCGGCGTCGTGCACGGACTCACCCGCTCCCGCGGCTTCACCCAGGACGACGCGCACATCTACTGCACGAAGGAGGAGATGCCGCAGGAGCTGGACTCCCTGCTCACCTTCGTGCTGGATCTGCTGCGGGACTACGGGCTGACCGACTTCGAGCTGGAGCTGTCCACCCGCGACCCCGAGTCCGACAAGTTCATGGGCGAGGACGAGGAGTGGGAGGAGGCCACGGCGGCGCTCCAGCAGGCCGCCGACAAGCAGGGGCTGCCGCTGGTCCCCGACCCGGGCGGCGCCGCGTACTACGGGCCCAAGATCTCCGTACAGGCCAAGGACGCCATCGGTCGGTCCTGGCAGATGTCCACCATCCAGGTCGACTTCCAGCAGCCCAAGCGGTTCGAGCTGGAGTACACCGCGTCCGACGGCACCAAGCAGCAGCCCGTCATGATCCACCGGGCGCTGTTCGGCTCGATCGAGCGCTTCTTCGCCGTGCTCCTGGAGCACTACGCGGGGGCGTTCCCGGCCTGGCTGGCCCCCGTCCAGGCGGTCGGCATCCCGATCGGCGACGCGCACGTGCCCTACCTCCAGGAGTTCGCCGCGCGGGCCAGGGCCAAGGGGCTGCGGGTCGAGGTGGACGCGTCGGCGGACCGGATGCAGAAGAAGATCCGCAACCACCAGAAGGACAAGACACCGTTCATGATCATCGCGGGTGACGAGGACGTCGCCAACGGCGCGGTGTCCTTCCGCTACCGGGACGGGACGCAGAAGAACGGCATCCCCGCCGACGAGGCGCTCGCCGAGCTGCTGGACGTCGTGGAGCGCCGCGTACAGGTCTGAGACACCCCCGCGGGACAGCTCCGCGAGGCACCCACGCGGATTCCTACGGCCGCCGGGAGGCGTCAGCTTCCCGGCGGCCGTACGTCGTCCGGCGGCCGGCCCGCGCCGCCCGCCTCGTCCTCGCGGCGGAAGACCTGGACCAGCCACGAGGAGAACGAACCCGTCACCGCGCCCAGCAGCGCCAGTCCGCAGATCATCAGAAAGACCGCGAACACCCGGCCGAGCGGCGTCACCGGGGTGACATCGCCGTACCCGACCGTGGTGATCGCCGAGCAGGCCCACCACACCGCGTCCCCGTACGTACGGATGGTGGCGCCCGGCGCGCCGCGCTCCTGCTGGTAGACCGCGAGCGACGTGGCGACGCTGAGCAGCAGGGCCGTGATCCCCGCGTACGCCATCACCCGCCCGTACAGACTCAGCCGGGGCCGGTCGTGGCGGTGCTGGAGCGTCACATATGTGTTGACGATCCGCACCGGCCGCAGCAGCGGCAGGATCAGGACGACCGTGTCCAGCCAGTGCGACGTCACGAAGCGGGCACGCTCGCCGCTCAGCACCAGACGTACCGCGTAGTCCACCGCGAACAGCGCCCAGATCGCGAGGAGGGCGATCGTCGCGACGTCGCCGACGAGGGCGTCGCGGTCGTGGTCCAGCACGCGTACCGCGTAGCAGGCGAGGAAGAGCGGCGAGGCGATGAGCAGCGGCAGTTCGAGCCGCCGCTCCCAGCCGCGCGGCCGGTCGGTTCGGTTCCGGACATGCATCGCGCCAGCATGGCCGGGAGGCGTGCGGAGCGGGCCCGGCGACACGCTTCACCGGCGCGAAGTCATATGCTGCACAGCATGACGAGTGAGCCGGAGCAGCAGATCGGAGTGGGCAGCCCGGACGCGTTCCAGCGTCTGTGGACACCCCACCGGATGGCCTACATCCAGGGTGAGAACAAGCCCACCGGCCCGAACGCGGACGACGGTTGTCCCTTCTGCTCCATCCCGCGCAAGTCCGACGAGGACGGGCTCGTCATCGCCCGCGGCGAGTCCGTCTACGCGGTGCTGAACCTGTATCCGTACAACGGCGGCCATCTC
This sequence comes from Streptomyces sp. NPDC006643, assembly GCF_042870175.1. Taxonomy (NCBI): domain Bacteria; kingdom Bacillati; phylum Actinomycetota; class Actinomycetes; order Kitasatosporales; family Streptomycetaceae; genus Streptomyces; species Streptomyces sp. NPDC006643. The sequence continues at coordinate 99,957 of NZ_JBIAHA010000010.1, forward strand.
ATGGTCGTGCCGTTCCGGCACGTCGCCGACTACACGGAGCTGGACGAGGCGGAGACCGCCGAACTCGCCGCGTTCACCAAGCAGGCGATGACCGCGCTGCGTACGGCCTCCGGGGCGCACGGCTTCAACATCGGCATGAACCAGGGCACCGTCGCCGGGGCCGGCATCGCCGCCCATCTGCACCAGCACCTGGTGCCGCGCTGGGGCGGCGACGCGAACTTCATGCCCGTCGTCGCGCACACCCGGGTGCTGCCCCAACTGCTGGCCGACACCCGGGCGATGCTGGCCGACGCGTGGCCGGCCGCCACCAAGCCGTAAGGCCTGCGCGCCGTATCTCCCGGCCCGCTGGCCTGCTCGGCCTGCTCGGCCTCCTTACTTCGGCGACGGGTCCTGGATCGCGCCGCTCAGGAACGAGGAGCGGTTTCCGAAACGCTCGGTGTCTACCCCGTTCTCGTTCAGCACCCGCAGGGCCGCCGTGTGCGCCACCCGCAGCACCGGTGTGGCCGCGCGCATCGCGTCGTCCGCCATGAAGCGGTGCCGCCACGGCTCCTCGGCCCAGACATGCCGCAGACCGAACGGCTCGGGCAGCGACAGCTTGCCGCCGAGATAGTCGAGGATCGGCGGATACCAGGTGAACGGAGCCCGGATCGCGAGCCGCACCGCCTCCTTCGGCTCCACCAACGGAAGACTGTGGGTCGTGGTCTCCCAGAACCTGACCGTCTTGGGCTTCGTGACCGTCTTGGGCGACGGCTTAGAGGTGAAGAGGGAGTGGACCGGGCCCAGCGCGTGACCGGTCACCTCGATGCGCAGCGTCTCGTGCAGGACCGTCACCGTGATCATCATCGTGATGACCAACTGGCCGTCCCACAGGACGAATTGGACGCCCAGATAGTGCCGGTCGCCGCTGCCGAACTGCTGGTGGTTGCAGATGCGCTGTATCTCGTGGCCCTTGACCTGGAACGTCTCCACGTCCTGGCCGTCGGGCCTGCTGACCGATCCGGCTTTCTCGCCGACCGGCCGTACGATCCAGTGCTTCACCTCGGGCTTGGGGAAGCCACCGGAGTTGAGCGGGCCGCGCTCCAGCATCTTCAGCTGGTCGTGCATCACGCGTATCACGTCGTAGCTGCGGAACTGATGGATCTCCTTGTCGGCATCCTTGGGAACCAGTTCCTCCGCGAGCTGCCAGCTGCCCCACCGGGTGCCCATGCCCAGTATCTCCTTGGGGCCCGCGTAGAAGATCGCGTTGGACCGCTGCTCGGCCGTCAGCTTCTCCAGCCCGTGGCGCAGCTCCTCCCGCGCGGTCTCGTCGGGATGCCCCGGCACCGCCTCCGGCACCTTGGCGCCCAGCCCACCGCCGTCCAGCAGGTCGCTCCAGCGGGCGCGCAGGTCCTTCGCCGTCGTCTCGCAGATCCGCTTGGCGAGCAGCCAGCCGATGACGGGCGCGATGATCATGCCGCGCAGGTACCAGCCGAGAAAGCCCGTGAACGGCAGCGCGACCAGAAAGACGACAGCCAGCGCGGCGACCCCGAGCAACAGGGCGCCGCCGATCGCCCCGGCCTTCTTGTCCTTCGACCCCGCCAGCGTCCTGCGCAGCTGGAAGACCCCGATCCACAGCAGCGCTCCCGGCAGGAACAGCACGCCGAACACCACGGTTACCAGGGTGAGTCGGGTGTCGCGCTCCTTACGGATGCGGATCGCCGCCAGACAGTGCTCGACCACCGTCTGCGGTTCCGTACCGAAGGACTGGATGAGCGCGGCCCGCCCGCCACCGAGCATCCGCGTCTGCACCGCGCGCGAGAACGCCTCGCCCAGATTCGGCTCGAAGAGCGAGACCTTGCCCTTCTTCACATCGGACTTGTGAGAATCGTTGTCCGCCTTGGAGATCTCCTCCAGCGGACTGTCGCGGTACGCCGCCGAGGCGAGGGCATGCGTCGCCGCGGTCTGACCCGCCGACCCCTGGAGCGGAACCTGAGCCCCAGGTGAGAAATCGAATCCGTCGTGCGCCACTGTCCGCCCCCATCGCCGCAAGCATCCGCTGCTGCGCCCTGTTCCCAACTACCCTGCCCCGCACACCTGCTGACCTGGGGCGCACCACAGCGTAACCGGGGCACGCTCTCCGCGTCAGGGAGAAACCGGCCCCCACGTTTCGCCACCGTGCCCGCTCAGGCCCCCACAGCGGCTCCGGCGGCTGTCCGGAACTGGTCGGCCCCGCGGCGCGCCCGGGGACGAACTGCCGGGGGACGCCGAGCCGGGCGCCCCGGCGGTGGAGGGCGTCGGTCCTGGCTACGATGGGCCAGCCGATGGCCGATGGGGCCATCTGCCCAACCGACCGTCGGGAAGGCCATGCTGAACAAGTACGCGCGTGCATTCTTTACGCGTGTCCTCACCCCGTTCGCCGCGTTTCTGCTTCGCCGGGGGGTGAGTCCCGACGCTGTGACACTCATCGGTACGGCGGGAGTGATGGCCGGAGCGCTGTTCTTCTTCCCCCGCGGAGAGTTCTTCTGGGGCACCATCGTCATCACGCTCTTCGTCTTCTCCGACCTCGTCGACGGCAACATGGCGCGGCAGGCCGGGATCTCCAGCCGGTGGGGGGCGTTCCTCGACTCCACGCTCGACCGGGTCGCCGACGGCGCGGTCTTCGGCGGATTCGCGCTCTGGTACGCGGGGACGGGCGACAACAACGTGCTGTGCGCCGTGTCGATCTTCTGCCTGGCCAGTGGCCAGGTCGTGTCGTACACGAAGGCCCGCGGCGAGTCGATAGGGCTGCCGGTGGCCGTCAACGGGCTCATCGAGCGCGCCGAGCGGCTTGTCATCTCCCTGGTGGCGGCGGGTCTCGCGGGCATGCACAAGACGTTCGGCGTGCCCGGGATCGAGATCCTGCTGCCGATCGCGCTGTGGGTGGTGGCCGCGGGCAGTCTGGTGACACTCGGGCAGCGTGTCGTCACCGTACGGCGCGAGTCCGCCGAGGCGGACGCGGCCAGTGCGAGCGGGGCCGCCGGCGCCACCGGGTCCGCGTCATGAGCGGCGGGCGGGACCGACTGGTCGACGCCCTGTACGGGGCGGGCTGGAGCACCGTCAAGAAGCTCCCCGAACCGGCCGCCGCCGCACTCGGCAGGACGATCGCCGACACCGTGTGGAGGCGGCGCGGCTCGAACGTGCTGCGGCTCGAGTCGAATCTGGCCCGGGTGGTGCCGGACGCGGGCCCCGAGCGCCTGCGGGAGCTGTCCAAGGCGGGCATGCGCTCGTACATGCGGTACTGGATGGAGTCGTTCCGGTTGCCGGTGTGGAGCGCCGAACGGGTGCGGGACAGCGTCGAGATCAAGGACATCCACCTCCTCAACGAGGGACTGGAGAGCGGTCGGGGCGTCATCCTGGCCCTGCCGCATCTGGCCAACTGGGATCTCGCCGGGGCCTGGCTCACCCGGGGGATGGGCGTTCCGTTCACCACCGTCGTGGAACGGCTCAAGCCCGAATCGCTCTTCGACCGCTTCGTCGAGTACCGCGAGAGCCTCGGTATGGAGGTGCTGCCGCACACCGGGGGCACCGCCTTCGGGACGCTCGCCCGCCGGCTGCGGGCCGGTGGCCTGGTGTGTCTGGTCGCGGACCGCGATCTGTCGGCGTCGGGCGTCGAGGTGACGTTCTTCGGTGAGAAGACACGGATGCCGGCCGGGCCCGCGATGCTGGCGCAGCAGACCGGGGCGCTGCTCTTCCCGGTGGCGCTCCACTTCGACGGGCCCAAGCTCATGCGGGGACGGGTGTATTCGGCCGTCGAGGTGCCGGAGACAGGCAAACGGGCCGAGAAGTCGTCTGTGATGACACAGGCCGTGGCCGACAGGTTCGCCGACGGCATCGCGGAGCACCCGGAGGACTGGCACATGCTGCAACGTCTCTGGCTCGCCGACCTCGAACCCCGGCCCGGCGGCAGCGCGGGGAGTGCCGGGGGTGCCGGGAGCACCGAGAGGCCCGGGGGGACCGGGTGAAGATCGGCATCGTCTGCCCGTACTCCTGGGACGTGCCGGGCGGAGTGCAGTTCCACATCAGGGATCTCGCGGACCATCTGATCCGGCTGGGCCACGACGTCTCGGTGCTCGCGCCCGCCGACGACGACACACCGCTCCCGCCGTTCGTGGTCTCCGCCGGCCGGGCCGTGCCCGTCCCGTACAACGGCTCCGTCGCCCGGCTGAACTTCGGCTTCCTGGCGGCGGCCCGGGTACGGCGCTGGCTGCACGACGGCACCTTCGACGTCATCCACATCCATGAGCCCACGGCGCCCTCGCTCGGGCTGCTCACCTGCTGGGCGGCGCAGGGGCCGATCGTCGCGACGTTCCACACGTCGAACCCGCGCTCGCGCGTGATGCTCGCCGCGTACCCGATCCTCCAGCCGGCGCTGGAGAAGATAAGCGCGCGAATCGCCGTCAGCGAGTACGCCCGGCGCACGCTGGTCGAGCACCTGGGCGGCGACGCGGTCGTCATCCCCAACGGTGTCGACGTCGGCTTCTTCGCCGACGCCGAGGTCAACCCCGAGTGGCAGGGCGGCACGATCGGCTTCATAGGGCGGATCGACGAACCCCGCAAGGGGCTGCCCGTCCTGATGAAGGCCCTGCCGAAGATCCTCGAATCCCTCCCGGGCACCAGGCTGCTGGTCGCCGGGCGCGGCGACGAGAAGGAGGCCGTCGAGTCGCTTCCCAAGGAGATGCGCTCACGCGTCGAATTCCTCGGCATGGTCAGCGACGAGGACAAGGCGCGGCTGCTGCGCAGTGTCGACCTGTACGTGGCACCCAACACCGGGGGCGAGAGCTTCGGCATCGTCCTGGTCGAGGCGCTGTCGGCGGGCGCGGCTGTGCTGGCGAGCGACCTGGACGCGTTCGCTCAGGTCCTGGACCAGGGCGCGGCCGGGGAACTGTTCGCCAACGAGGACGCGGACGCGCTGGCCGAGGCGGTGGTACGGCTCCTGGGCGACCCCGAGCGCCGCGAGGAACTGCGGGCGCGCGGCAGCGCCCATGTGCGCCGCTTCGACTGGTCGACGGTGGGCGCGGACATCCTGGCGGTCTACGAGACGGTGACCGACGGCGCGGCGTCGGTGGCCACGGACGAACGCGTGGGCCTGCGCGCCCGCTTCGGCCTGACGGCCCGCGACTGAGTCCACCCGCGGGCCGGGGGCGGGTCCGTCCCCGGCCGCGGGAAGGGGCGGGGTGGGGGCACCGGACCTCGACGGCAGTAGCCTGCCGTGCGTGACCGAAACCCTGATCTGGATCTTCGTCGGGCTGCTGGCCATCGGCCTGTACCTCAGCTGGACCGCCGGCCGTCTCGACCGGCTGCACGCGCGGATCGACGCCGCACGGGCCTCCCTCGACGCCCAACTGCTGCGCCGCGCCTCGGTCGCCCAGGAGCTGGCCACCGCGGGCCTGCTCGACCCCGCCGCCTCGATCGTGCTCTACCAGGGCGCGCACGCGGCCCGGCAGGCCGACGAGGAGGAGCTGCGCGAGGTGGCCGAGAGCGAGCTGAGCGAGGCGCTGCGGGCCGTTTTCGGGGAGGCCGCGCAGGTCGAGGCGGTACGGGCCGCGCCGGGCGGCGAGGAGGCCGCGACCGAACTGGCCGCGGCGGTACGTCGGGTGCCCATGGCCCGGCGCTTCCACAACGACTCCGTACGCGCGGCCCGCGCGCTGCGCCGGCACCGTACGGTCCGCTGGTTCCGCCTCGCGGGGCACGCGCCGTTCCCGCTCGCGTTCGAGATGGACGACGAGCCGCCGGTCGCGCTCGCCGACCGCCCCGGCACCTGACCGCGCGGCGACAGAGCCACGAGAACGATCCACCGGCCTTTCATTGGCCCTTGCTGTGGACTGGTCGGCGGAGGTTTGCTCACCTCACCGAAAGACTCCCGTACCAGTTCCCAGTGAGGTCGTCACCGTGTCCAGCACGCTTCCCACCACCGGCCAGACCCCCGAGACCGGCACCGCCCGCGTGAAGCGCGGCATGGCCGAGCAGCTCAAGGGCGGCGTGATCATGGATGTCGTCACGCCCGACCAGGCGAAGATCGCCGAGGACGCCGGCGCCGTCGCCGTGATGGCGCTGGAGCGGGTTCCCGCCGACATCCGTAAGGACGGCGGCGTCGCGCGGATGTCCGACCCGGACATGATCGAGGGCATCATCGAGGCCGTCTCGATCCCCGTGATGGCCAAGTCCCGCATCGGACACTTCGTGGAGGCGCAGGTCCTCCAGTCCCTCGGCGTCGACTACATCGACGAGTCCGAGGTGCTGACCCCGGCCGACGAGGTCAACCACTCCGACAAGTGGGCCTTCACCACACCGTTCGTCTGCGGTGCGACCAACCTGGGCGAGGCCCTGCGCCGTATCGCCGAGGGCGCCGCCATGATCCGCTCCAAGGGCGAGGCCGGCACCGGCAACGTCGTCGAGGCCGTCCGGCACCTGCGCCAGATCCGACACGAGATCGCCCGGCTGCGCGGCTACGACAACAACGAGCTGTACGCCGCAGCGAAGGAGCTGCGCGCCCCGTACGAGATCGTCAAGGAGGTCGCCGAGCTGGGCAAGCTGCCCGTCGTGCTGTTCTCCGCGGGCGGCGTGGCCACCCCGGCGGACGCCGCGCTGATGCGCCAGCTCGGCGCCGAGGGCGTCTTCGTCGGCTCCGGCATCTTCAAGTCCGGCGACCCCGCCAAGCGCGCCGCCGCCATCGTCAAGGCCACCACCTTCTTCGACGACCCCAAGATCGTCGCGGACGCCTCCCGCAACCTCGGCGAGGCCATGGTCGGCATCAACATCGACACCCTGCCCGCGTCCGAGCACTACGCCAACCGTGGCTGGTGACCAGGGCGCCGCGAGCGGCCCGCTGATCGGCGTCCTGGCCCTCCAGGGCGACGTACGGGAGCACCTGGCCGCCCTGTCGGCGGCCGGTGCCGTCGCCACGACCGTACGGCGGCCGGACGAACTGGCCTCCGTGGACGGCCTGGTGATCCCCGGCGGCGAGTCGACCACCATGTCCAAACTCGCCGTCCTCTTCGGGATGCTGGAGCCGCTGCGGACACGCGTACGCGCCGGGATGCCGGTCTACGGCACCTGCGCCGGGATGATCCTGCTCGCCGAGAAGATCCTCGACCCGCGCTCCGGGCAGGAGACCGTCGGCGGCATCGACATGATCGTCCGCAGGAACGCCTTCGGACGGCAGAACGAGTCCTTCGAGGCGGCCGTCGACGTCGCCGGTGTGGGACCGGTCGACGGCGTCTTCATCAGGGCGCCGTGGGTCGAGTCCGTGGGCGCCGAGGTGGAGGTGCTCGCCGAGCACGGCGGGCATGTCGTCGCCGTACGGCAGGGCAACGCCCTCGCGACGGCCTTCCACCCCGAACTCACCGGCGACCACCGGCTGCACGGCTTCTTCACGGAGATGGCGCGCTCCGCGCGGTGAGGGGATCCCGGTAGGATCTCTGCCGAACGGAGCAGGATTGGTTACGCGAAGGAGACAGGCAGATGTCCGGCCACTCTAAATGGGCTACGACGAAGCACAAGAAGGCCGTGATCGATGCCAAGCGCGGCAAGCTCTTCGCGAAGCTGATCAAGAACATCGAGGTCGCCGCGCGCACCGGAGGCGCCGACGTCGACGGCAATCCGACGCTTTTCGACGCCATCCAGAAGGCGAAGAAGAGCTCGGTGCCGAACAAGAACATCGACTCGGCCGTCAAGCGCGGCGCCGGCCTGGAGGCCGGTGGCGCCGACTACGAGACGATCATGTACGAGGGCTACGGGCCCAACGGTGTCGCCGTCCTCATCGAGTGCCTGACCGACAACCGCAACCGGGCCGCCTCCGACGTCCGCGTCGCGATGACCCGCAACGGCGGCTCGATGGCCGACCCCGGCTCCGTGTCGTACCTGTTCCACCGCAAGGGCGTCGTGATCGTCCCCAAGGGCGAGCTGGGCGAGGACGACGTCCTGGGCGCCGTCCTCGACGCGGGCGCCGAGGAGGTCAACGACCTGGGCGAGTCCTACGAGGTGCTCAGCGAGGCCACCGACCTGGTCGAGGTCCGCACGGCGCTCCAGGGCGCCGGCATCGACTACGACTCCGCCGACACCAACTTCGTACCGACCATGCAGGTCGAGCTGGACGAGGACGGCGCACGGAAGATCTTCAAGCTGATCGACGCGCTGGAGGACAGCGACGACGTGCAGAACGTCTTCGCCAACTTCGACGTCTCGGACGAGGTCATGGAGAAGGTCGACGCCTGACCTCCCTGGTCCGGCCGGCGCGGTCGGCGGCGTCAACTCGGCTGTACGCGGCGGGCCGACGGGGACACACCCCCCGTCGGCCCGCCGCGTTGTCGGTGCCGACCGATACTGTGCTGATCAGGGGTTCTGACACTCCGGCAGAACATGTGACCGAGCGGGACCGAGAGTGCGAGGGGGAGGGGCGCGATGCGGGTACTGGGCGTGGACCCCGGGCTGACACGGTGCGGCGTCGGTGTCGTCGAGGGCGTCGCGGGACGCCCGCTGACGATGCTCGGCGTCGGCGTGGTGCGTACGCCCGCCGACGCGGACCTCGGCTCACGCCTGGTCGCCATCGAGCGGGGCGTGGAAGCCTGGCTGGACGAGCACCGGCCCGAACTGGTCGCCGTGGAGCGGGTGTTCAGCCAGCACAACGTCCGTACGGTGATGGGCACCGCCCAGGCCAGCGCGGTCGCCATGCTCTGCGCCGCGCGCCGTGGTATCCCCGTGGCGCTGCACACCCCCAGCGAGGTCAAGGCGGCCGTGACGGGCAGCGGGCGCGCCGACAAGGCACAGGTCGGCGCCATGGTGACCCGGCTGCTGCGGCTGGACGCCCCGCCGAAACCGGCCGACGCCGCCGACGCCCTCGCGCTCGCCATCTGCCACATCTGGCGCGCCCCCGCCGTCAACCGTCTCCAGCAGGCGCACGCCCGGGCGCAGGCCGCGGCCAAGGCGTCCGCCCGTCCCACCAGCCATGTACCCGTACGGAAGGTTCCCCGATGATCGCCTTCGTCAGCGGCCCGGTGGCCGCCCTCGCCCCGACCTCCGCGGTGATCGAGGTCGGCGGCGTCGGCATGCTGGTGCAGTGCACCCCGGCCACCCTCGCGGGGCTGCGGATCGGCCAGGAGGCGAAGATCGCCACGTCGCTGGTCGTCCGGGAGGACTCGCTCACGCTGTACGGCTTCGCCGACGACGACGAGCGCCAGACGTTCGAACTGCTCCAGACCGCGAGCGGCGTCGGACCCCGGCTGGCCCAGGCGATGATCGCCGTGCACTCGCCCGACACCCTGCGGGTCGCCGTCGCCACGGGGGACGAGAAGACGTTGACCGCCGTCCCCGGCATCGGTAAGAAGGGCGCCCAGAAGCTCCTGCTGGAGCTGAAGGACCGGCTCGGTGAGCCCGTCGGCTCCCACATCGGCAGACAGGGCATCGGCACCCCGGTCTCCGTCTCCTGGAACGATCAGCTGCACGCGGCCCTGATCGGCCTCGGGTACGCGACGAGGGAGGCCGACGAGGCGGTCGCGCTGGTCACGCCCCAGGCCGAGGAGGCGATCAAGGCCGGTGCGGAACCGGCCGTCCCGCGACTCCTGCGGGCCGCCCTCCAGTCGCTGAACCGGACACGCTGACCCGACCGCACACACGGGTACGCGCCGGGGCCGCACTCCACGGGACCGTCCAGGGACGTCCCGATTCCACGAGGTGAATGACAGTGAACTGGGACGACAGCAGCAACGGGACACCGGCAGGCGGCCCCCGGCCGGCGGACGCCGACGGGCCCGACCGGCTCGTCACCGCCTCCGCCGACGGCGAGGACCAGGCGGTCGAGGCGGCGCTGCGGCCCAAGTCGCTGGACGAGTTCGTCGGGCAGGAGCGCGTACGCGAACAGCTCGACCTCGTCCTGAAGGCGGCCCTCGCCCGGGGCGCCACCGCCGACCACGTTCTGCTGTCCGGCGCGCCCGGTCTCGGCAAGACCACCCTCTCCATGATCATCGCGGCCGAGATGGGCGCCCCGATCCGCATCACCTCGGGCCCCGCCATCCAGCACGCGGGCGACCTCGCCGCGATCCTCTCCTCCCTCCAGGACGGCGAGGTCCTGTTCCTCGACGAGATCCACCGGATGTCCCGGCCCGCCGAGGAGATGCTCTACATGGCCATGGAGGACTTCCGCGTCGACGTCATCGTCGGCAAGGGCCCCGGCGCCACCGCCATCCCGCTGGAGCTGCCGCCGTTCACCCTCGTGGGCGCCACCACCAGGGCCGGGCTGCTGCCGCCGCCGCTGCGCGACCGCTTCGGCTTCACCGCCCAGATGGAGTTTTACGAGCCCTCCGAGCTGGAACGGGTCATCCACCGCTCCGCCCACCTCCTCGACCTGGAGATCGACTCCGACGGGGCCGCCGAGATCGCCGGGCGCTCCCGGGGCACGCCCCGTATCGCCAACCGTCTGCTGCGCAGGGTCCGCGACTACGCCCAGGTCAAGGCCGACGGCTATATCAACCGGGACATCGCCGCCGTCGCCCTTCGGGTGTACGAGGTCGACGAACGGGGCCTCGACCGGCTGGACCGCGCCGTGCTCCAGGCCCTTCTCAAGCTGTTCGGCGGTGGCCCCGTCGGTCTGTCGACCCTCGCCGTCGCGGTGGGGGAGGAGCGCGAGACGGTCGAGGAGGTCGCCGAGCCCTTCCTCGTACGGGAGGGGCTGCTCGCCCGCACCCCGCGCGGCCGGGTCGCGACCCCCGCCGCCTGGGCGCATCTGGGGCTCACCCCGCCCCCGCGGAGTCCGGGCGCAAGCGGACAACCGGGTCTGTTCGGGGCGTGACCGCACGGGCATTCCCACGAGCAGGAACCCCGGTGCCATGCCGGGCGTTGTTCCATTGATGCGGACTCGCTTAGACTCCGCCGATGCCGCCCTTAAAAGTCGGCTAACCCACCCCCGTATATCAGGCCGCCCGACAGCGCGGTCGTGCGAAGGAAGTTCCCTCCCGTGAGTCTCGTGACCCTCCTCCCCTTCATCGTGCTCATCGGGGCCATGTTCCTGATGACCCGGTCCGCCAAGAAGAAGCAGCAGGCGGCTGCGCAGATGCGCAATGAGATGCAGCCCGGCACCGGCGTCCGGACGATCGGCGGCATGTACGCCACCGTCAAGGAAGTTCACGACGACACGGTCCTCCTTGAGGTCGCGCCGGCCGTCCACGCCGTGTACGCGAAGAACTCCATCGGCGCCGTCCTCACCGACGCGGAGTACAACCGCATCGTCCACGGTGACGAGGAGGAGGACATCGAGGTCGACGGTGCCGTCGTGCCCGACGACGCCTCCTCCCTGACCGGCGACGACGACGTGGCGAAGATCGACCTGGGCAAGAAGGACGGCCCGGAGGACGCCGAGGCCGACACCACGGCGGACGTCACCGCCGAGGCGGCCAAGGCCGACGCCGAGAAGGCCGAGCCCAAGGACGCCAAGGCCGACGGCGAGAGCGGCGCGAAGTAGTCACGTCCGGCACCGCGCCGCGCCCGTAGGCGCCCCGCGGTCCCCGGACGACGTCGGCTTTCGCGTGGGCAGGTCCCCACAACACTTCGTTGCCGCTCCGTCGCTCACCCGGCGTGGAGCGGTCGGACAGGGAGAAACGAAAAGGTGGCAGCACCTCAGAAGGGCCGAAGGCAGACGGGGGCCCCGGGAAAGCCGGGGCGCACCCTGATCCTGTTCCTGATCGCGATGATCGCCCTCGTCGGAGGAATGTTCGGGGCGGGCGAGCTCACGCCGCGCCTCGGTATCGACCTCGCCGGCGGCACGACCATCACGCTCAAGGCCAAGAGCTCGCCGGGCCAGGCGAACGCGGTCAACGAGACCAACATGAACACCGCGGTCGGCATCATCGAGCGTCGTGTCAATGGTCTCGGCGTTCAGGAGGCCGAGGTTCAGACCCAGGGATCCGACAACATCATTGTCAACATCCCCAAGGGCACGAACTCCCAGCAGGCTCGTGAGCAGGTCGGCACCACCGCTCAGCTGTACTTCCGGCCGGTCCTGACCCTCGGACCGGGTGACCCCTCCGCGCAGCAGCCGCAGCCGGAGGCGACTCCGAGCGCCGGTTCGAGCGAGAGCCCGAAGCCCAGCGCCTCCACGAGCGACAAGCCGGGCGAGGAGTCCGCCGACCCGCCGGCCGCGGGCGCGCCCAGCGCTTCGGAGACCACCCAGGGCCGCGCCCTCACGGACAATCTGAAGGCCGACGCGACGCCCTCTCCGGGAGCCTCCGACGAGCCCAAGGCCTCCGAGAGCCCGGCGCCGAGCGACAGCGCGACACCGCCCGCGGACCCCGCGACGGAGAAGCTCCAGGCCGACTTCGTGGCGCTCGACTGCACGAACGAGAAGGCCAGGGGCGCCCTCGGGGACACCGCGAAGCCGAGTGAGCCGACGCTCGCCTGCGGTGAGAACGACGGCGTGTGGGAGAAGTACATCCTCGGTCCGGCCGAGGTGGGCGGCAAGGACGTCGACGACGCCAACGCCACCATCAACCAGCAGACCGGCCAGTGGATCGTCCAGATGGACTTCACGAGCGGTGGCTCGAAGAAGTTCCAGGCGATCACCAGCAAGCTCTCGCAGCAGCAGGCCCCGCAGAACCAGTTCGCCATCGTCCTCGACGGTGAGGTCGTCTCGGCGCCCTCGGTGCGCCAGACCCTGAGCGCCAACGCCGAGATCTCCGGCAACTTCACCCAGGAGTCCGCACAGGACCTGGGCAACATCCTGTCGTACGGCGCACTGCCGCTCACCTTCCGCGAGGAGACCGTCACCACGGTCACCGCCGCGCTCGGCGGTGAGCAGCTGCACGCCGGTCTGATCGCGGGCGCCATCGGCCTCGCGCTGGTGATCATCTACCTGGTGCTCTACTACCGGGGTCTCGCGCTGATCGCCATCATCAGCCTGCTGGCCTCGGCGGTCATGACGTACGCGATCATGACCTTGCTCGGGCCAGGTATCGGCTTCGCACTCAACCTGCCCGCGGTGTGTGGTGCGATCGTTGCGATCGGTATTACCGCGGACTCGTTCATCGTGTACTTCGAACGAATCCGTGACGAGATCAGAGAGGGCCGCACGCTCAAGCCCGCCGTCGAACGGGCCTGGCCGCGCGCCCGGCGCACGATCCTGGTGTCCGACTTCGTGTCGTTCCTCGCCGCGGCCGTGCTGTTCACCGTCACCGTCGGCAAGGTGCAGGGCTTCGCGTTCACGCTCGGCCTCACCACGGTGCTCGACGTCGTCGTCGTGTTCTTCTTCACCAAGCCGGTCATGACGCTGGTCGCCCGTACGAAGTTCTTCTCGGGCGGTGGGTCCTGGTCCGGTCTCGACCCGAAGCGCCTCGGAGCCAAACCACCGTTGCGCCGCAGCACCCGCCGTCTCGGCGCCCCCACCGACCCGAAGGAGGCGTGAGATGTCGCGACTCGGAGATCTCGGCGCCCGGCTCTACCGCGGCGAAGTCGGTTACGACTTCGTCGGGAAGCGCAAGTTCTGGTACGCGCTCTCGATCCTGATCACCATCGCGGCCATCGCGGGCCTGGCGGTGCGCGGGCTCAACATGGGCATCGAGTTCAAGGGCGGTGCCGTCTTCAACACCCCGAAGACGAGCATCTCCGTGGCAGCCGCGCAGGACCACGCGGAGAAGGCCTCCGGCCATGACGCGATCGTCCAGAAGCTCGGCAACGGCGGCCTTCGTATCCAGGTCACCGAGCTGAACACGGCCCAGGCCGACAAGGTGCAGACCCAGCTCGCCAAGGACCTGGACATCCCCCAGGAGAAGATCAACGCCGACCTGGTCGGTCCCAGCTGGGGCAACCAGATCGCCAACAAGGCGTGGACGGGTCTCGGGATCTTCATGATCCTGGTGGTGATCTATCTCGCGATCGCCTTCGAATGGAGAATGGCGGTCGCGGCGCTCATCGCCCTGATCCATGACCTGACGATCACGGTCGGTGTGTACGCGCTGGTCGGCTTCGAGGTCACACCGGGCACGGTGATCGGTCTGCTGACCATTCTCGGTTACTCCCTCTACGACACGGTCGTGGTCTTCGACTCCCTCAAGGAGGGGTCGAAGGACATCACCAAGCAGACGCGGTACACCTACAGCGAGGTCGCCAACCGCAGCATCAACTCGACCCTGGTGCGTTCCATCAACACCACCGTCGTCGCGCTGCTGCCGGTCGCCGGTCTGCTGTTCATCGGTGGCGGTGTCCTGGGCGCCGGCATGCTGAACGACATCTCGCTGTCGCTGTTCGTCGGCCTCGCCGCCGGCGCGTACTCGTCGATCTTCATCGCCACTCCGCTGGTCGCCGACCTCAAGGAACGCGAGCCGTCGGTCAAGGCACTGAGGAAGCGCGTGCTGGCCAAGCGGAAGGCCGCCGCCGCCAAGGGCGAGGCGCCCGACTACTCGGACGAGGGCGGCGACGAGCCGAGGGACGCCGAGCCGGACGACGAGGCGACGGCGGCGCAGGACAACACGCCGCCCGCCGCCGCGGTCGCGGGTCCCCGCAGCCACGGTGGCCGCGGCCGGGGCCGTCCGTCGGGGAAGCGTCGATGACCGACGACAGCACGCGGGAGCTGCTCCTGAGCCGGATCCGTGATGTGCCCGACTATCCGAAGCCGGGCGTGGCGTTCAAGGACATCACGCCGCTGCTCGCGGATCCGAAGGCCTTCACGGCGCTCACGGACGCCCTCGCCGAGCTCGCGGTACGGCACGGCGCGACGAAGATCGTCGGCCTGGAGGCGCGCGGCTTCATCCTGGCCGCGCCGGTCGCCGTACGCTCCGGCATCGGCTTCATCCCCGTCCGCAAGGCGGGGAAGCTGCCCGGTGCGACGCTGTCGCAGAGCTACGACCTGGAGTACGGCAGCGCCGAGATGGAGGTCCACGCCGAGGACCTGCGGGAGGGCGACCGCGTCATCGTCATAGACGACGTGCTCGCCACCGGCGGCACCGCCGCGGCCTCGGTGGAACTCGTCCGCCGGGCCGGCGCCGAGGTGGTGGCCGTGGCCGTCCTGCTGGAGCTGGGCTTCCTCGACGGCAGGGCACGTCTGGAGCCGCATCTGCGGGGCGTCCCGCTGGAGGCACTGGTCAAGGTCTGATCCACCCGTCACACGGGCCAAGGCCTCGCGACGGAACATCGTGGCGAAATATGCCATAAGCGGACACCCCGGGAATTCCACCCGGGGTGTCCGCGTTCCCGTGACAACACCCGGGAACCCCCGCGCGCACCGGTCTCGTGAGCGGTCGCGCCACGAGGTCGTTACCATGGCCGTTCCGGACCTGACCGGGGGACCCGGAAACGCACGAGGAGCGCTCTTGCCAGACGAGGCCCAGCCACTCGCCGCCGCCCAGCCCGATCCGCACGCGGAGCGGGCCGTGACGGCGCCCGCCACGCCGCAGAAGCCGGCGGACGGGGCGAGCGCCGCTGCGCACACGCCTGCCGTGCACAACGGATCCGAGCACAACGGATCCAAGCCCAACGGGTCCGGACCGAAGCCGTCCACCGGCTCGAAACCCGCCTCCACGCCCGCGGCGGGCCCCGCACCGGCCGACCCCCCGGCGCCCGCGCCCACCCCCGGCTCCTCGCCCGCCAAGAGCCAGCTCCCGGTCCCGGTCACCGCGCCCAAGCCCGCCCCGGCCGCCCCCTCGCGCTCCGGTGGCTCCTCCAACCGCGTACGCGCCCGGCTGGCCCGTCTCGGCGTACAGCGCTCGTCGCCGTACAACCCGGTCCTCGAACCGCTCCTGCGGACCGTACGCGGCAACGACCCCAAGATCGACACCGCCGTCCTCCGCCAGATCGAGCGCGCCTACCAGGTCGCCGAGCGCTGGCACCGCGGCCAGAAGCGCAAGAGCGGCGACCCGTACATCACCCACCCGCTCGCCGTGACCACGATCCTCGCCGAACTCGGCATGGACCCGGCCACGCTCATGGCGGGCCTGCTGCACGACACCGTCGAGGACACCGAGTACGGCCTGGACACGCTGCGCAAGGACTTCGGCGAGCAGGTCGCCCTGCTCGTCGACGGTGTCACCAAGCTCGACAAGGTCAAGTTCGGCGAGGCCGCCCAGGCCGAGACCGTACGCAAGATGGTCGTCGCCATGGCCAAGGACCCCCGGGTCCTGGTCATCAAGCTCGCGGACCGGCTGCACAACATGCGCACCATGCGCTATCTCAAGCGGGAGAAGCAGGAGAAGAAGGCCCGCGAGACGCTGGAGATCTACGCGCCGCTCGCCCACCGGCTGGGCATGAACACCATCAAGTGGGAGCTGGAGGACCTCGCCTTCGCGATCCTCTACCCCAAGATGTACGACGAGATCGTCCGGCTCGTCGCCGAGCGGGCGCCCAAACGCGACGAGTATCTGGCGATAGTGACCGACGAGGTCCAGTCCGATCTGCGCGCCGCCCGGATCAAGGCCACCGTCACCGGCAGGCCGAAGCACTACTACAGCGTCTACCAGAAGATGATCGTGCGAGGCCGGGACTTCGCCGAGATCTACGACCTGGTCGGCATCCGCGTCCTCGTCGACACCGTCCGCGACTGCTACGCGGCGCTCGGCACCGTCCACGCCCGGTGGAATCCGGTACCCGGGCGGTTCAAGGACTACATCGCGATGCCCAAGTTCAACATGTACCAGTCGCTCCACACGACGGTCATCGGGCCCAGCGGCAAGCCGGTCGAGCTCCAGATCCGTACCTTCGACATGCACCGCCGCGCCGAGTACGGCATCGCCGCGCACTGGAAGTACAAGCAGGAGGCCGTCGCCGGGGCGTCCAAGGTCCGCACCGACGTCCCCAAGAACGCCGGCAAGGGCGCGGGCCAGGACACCGTCAACGACATGGCGTGGCTGCGGCAGTTGCTCGACTGGCAGAAGGAGACCGAGGACCCCAGCGAGTTCCTGGAGTCCCTGCGCTTCGACCTGTCGCGCAACGAGGTCTTCGTCTTCACGCCCAAGGGCGACGTGATAGCGCTGCCGGCCGGGGCCACCCCCGTCGACTTCGCGTACGCCGTCCATACGGAGGTCGGCCACCGCACCATAGGAGCACGGGTCAACGGGCGGCTCGTCCCCCTCGAATCGACCCTTGACAACGGCGATCTGGTGGAGGTCTTCACCTCCAAGGCGTCGGGCGCCGGACCCTCGCGGGACTGGCTGGGCTTCGTCAAGTCGCCACGGGCCAGGAACAAGATCCGAGCGTGGTTCTCCAAGGAGCGCCGCGACGAGGCGATCGAGCACGGCAAGGACGCCATCGCCAAGGCGATGCGCAAGCAGAACCTGCCGATCCAGCGGATCCTCACCGGCGACTCGCTCGTCACGCTCGCGCACGAGATGCGCTACCCCGACATCTCGTCGCTGTACGCGGCGATCGGCGAGGGCCATGTCGCGGCCCAGGGCGTCGTACAGAAACTCGTCCAGGCACTCGGCGGTGAGGAGGCCGCCAACGAGGACATCGCCGAGAGCGCGCCGCCGTCGCGTGGTCGCTCCAAGCGCCGCTCCAGCAGCGACCCCGGTGTGGTCGTCAAGGGCGTCGAGGACGTGTGGGTCAAGCTCGCCCGCTGCTGTACGCCGGTCCCGGGCGACCCGATCATCGGGTTCGTCACCCGGGGCAGCGGTGTCTCCGTACACCGCGCGGACTGCGTCAACGTCGACTCGCTGTCGCAGCAGCCCGAACGCATCCTCGAAGTCGAGTGGGCGCCCACCCAGTCGTCCGTCTTCCTCGTCGCCATCCAGGTCGAGGCGCTGGACCGGTCCCGGCTGCTGTCCGACGTCACCCGGGTCCTGTCCGACCAGCACGTCAACATCCTGTCGGCGGCCGTCCAGACGTCCCGCGACCGGGTCGCCACCTCGCGCTTCACCTTCGAGATGGGCGATCCGAAGCACCTCGGCCATGTGCTGAAGGCGGTACGGGGCGTGGAGGGCGTGTACGACGTCTACCGCGTCACCTCGGCCCGCAGGCCGTAGGACACCTCGCGAAACGAAACGAAACGACACCTCGCGAAACGACACGGAACCTCGCGGAACCTCGTGAAGAAGCGGCCCGGCGGTGGGATCACCGCCGGGCCGCTTCCTTGTCACGCGCGTGGCGTCAGCCGCCGAACTCCTGGAGACCCTTCAGCGCCTGGTCCAGCAGCGCCTGCCGGCCTTCGAGCTCCTTCGCCAGCTTGTCGGCCCTGGCGTTGTTGCCCGCGGCGCGCGCCGTGTCGATCTGCGTGCGCAGCTTGTCGACGGCCGCCTGGAGCTGGCCCGTCAGACCCGTGGCGCGTGCCAGCGCCTCCGGGTTCGTACGGCGCCACTCGCTCTCCTCGGACTCCTGGAGCGCCCGCTCGACGGTCTGCATCCGGCCCTCGACCCGGGGCCTGGCGTCGCGCGGCACATGCCCGATCGCCTCCCACCGCTCGTTCAGGGCCCGGAACGCGGCACGGGCCGCCTTCAGGTCCTTCACCGGGAGCAGCCGCTCGGCCTCGGCCGCCAGCTCTTCCTTGGCCTTCAGATTCTCCGTCTGCTCCGCGTCCCGCTCGGCGAAGACCTCACCGCGGGCGGCGAAGAAGACGTCCTGGGCGCCGCGGAAGCGGTTCCACAGATCGTCCTCGGCCTCGCGCTGCGCGCGGCCCGCGGCCTTCCAGTCGGTCATCAGCTCGCGGTAGCGCGCCGCCGTCCCGCCCCAGTCCGTGGAGCCCGACAGCGACTCGGCCTCGGCGACCAGCTTCTCCTTCGCCTTACGGGCCTCCTCGCGCTGCGCGTCCAGCGAGGCGAAGTGCGCCTTGCGCCGCTTGGAGAACGCCGAGCGCGCGTGCGAGAAGCGGTGCCACAGCTCGTCGTCGGACTTCCGGTCGAGCCGCGGCAGGCCCTTCCAGGTGTCCACCAGCGCGCGCAGCCGCTCACCGGCCGACCGCCACTGATCGCTCTGCGCCAGCTCCTCGGCCTCCTTGACCAGAGCCTGCTTCGACTCCCGGGCGGCGTCCGTCTGCTTGGCCTTCTGGATCTTGCGCTCCTCGCGGCGCGCCTCGACCGTGGCGACAAGCCCGTCGAGACGCGTACGCAGGGCGGCGAGATCCCCGACGGCGTGATGCTCGTCCACCTGCGCCCGCAGATGGTCGATGGCGGACTGCGCGTCCTTGGCCGAGAGATCGGTGGTCTTCACCCGCTTCTCAAGAAGGCCGATCTCGACCACCAGGCCCTCGTACTTGCGCTCGAAGTAGGCCAGCGCCTCCTCGGGAGAACCTGCCTGCCACGATCCGACGACCTGCTCGCCCTCGGCCGTACGCACGTACACGGTGCCCGTCTCATCGACACGGCCCCACGGGTCGCTGCTCACAGCGCCTCCTCCACCTGATACCGGCGAGGGGTGCCCCCCGGCATCGTCCACAGTTTCCTGGACGGGTCACGCCCGTCTTTCGCGACGCGAGAGCGGATCCGCGAAGACGGTCCGCGCGTCGCCACCCGCCAATCTAGGTGACCGGTGGCCCGGCTGTCCGCACTCCGCACGGCCGAAATTCACAGGTACGCCGACGGGGCGGTCCGGGACCCGATGTCACGGCCCGCCCCGCCGGTCACCCGCGGTCACGTCTTGTCGACGGTGCCCTTCTCGATCGTGACGGTCTTCTTCGGCGGGCCGTCACCCTTGTTGTCGCCGGTGACACCCGCCGCCGCCACGGCCTTGACCGTCTTCAGGCCCTCGGCGTCCATCGTCCCGAACGGGGTGTACGAGGGCGGCAGCTTGGTGTCCTTGAACACCAGGAAGAACTGGCTGCCACCACTGTTCGGCTGGCCGGTATTCGCCATCGCCACCGACCCCGCGGGATAGGTCACCGCACCGTCCGCGGCCGGCTTGCCGAGCCCGTCGAGATTCTCGTCCGCGATCGTGTACCCGGGACCGCCCGTGCCGTCGCCCTTCGGGTCGCCGCACTGGAGCACGAAGATGTTCTCTGTGGTCAGGCGGTGGCACTTGGTGCCGTCGAAGAACTTCTTGTCCGTGAGGGACTTGAAGGAGTTCACCGTCTCCGGTGTCTTCGCGGCGTCCATCGCGATACCGATGTCGCCCTCGCTCGTCTTGAGGGCCATCGTGTACTTGGCCTTGGCGTCGATCGTCATCTTCGGCCCGGCCGGCTTGCTCTCGCTCGGCGACGGCGGCGCCGAGGGACTGTCCTGCGCGACGTCCTTCTCACCGTCGTCGTCCGTCAGGCCCGCGATGGCGTACGCGCCACCTCCCGCCGCCAGGACGACGGCCAGTGCGGAGGCGATGATCGCGTTGCGGCGCCTGGCCTTGCCGCGGATCTCCGCCCGGCGCTGCTGCTGCCGCTCGAACTTCTCCCTGGCAAGCTGGCGCCGGCGCTGCTCGCTGTTGACCACCGGGTCGTCTCCTCGTGTCTTCGTGTCTTCGCGGGCCCTGCGAAGGCAGTTCCCGAACCACGTCCTGTGAACGACTGACTAGCCCCGTACGGTATATGGGTTACCTGTGGAATGAGGAGCGCCGGTAGGCTTCTGATCTGCCGCAATCTCCCGCCGGACGACAATTGAGGACGATCGTGCTTATTGCCGGGTTCCCCGCCGGGGCCTGGGGGACCAACTGTTATCTGGTCGCCCCCGCCGCGGGCGAGGAGTGCGTGATCATCGACCCGGGCCACCAGGCCACCGAGGGCGTTCAGGAGACGCTCAAGAAGCATCGCCTGAAGCCCGTCGCCGTCATCCTCACCCACGGCCACATCGACCATGTCGCGTCGGTCGTCCCGCTGTGCGGCGCCCACGACGTGCCCGCCTGGATCCACCCGTCGGACCGGTACATGATGAGCGACCCCGAGAAGGCCCTCGGCCGCTCCATCGGGATGCCGCTGATGGGTGAGCTGACCGTGGGGGAGCCCGACGACGTCAAGGAGCTGGACGACGGCGCCCAACTGGACCTGGCGGGGCTGCGCTTCGGCGTCGCGCACGCGCCCGGCCATACGAAGGGGTCGGTGACCTTCGGGATGCCCGAGGCGGCGGACATTCCGCCCGTCCTGTTCTCGGGCGACCTGCTGTTCGCCGGCTCCGTCGGACGCTCGGACCTGCCGGGCGGCGATCCGGCCGAGTTGCTCGAGTCGCTGGGCCGTGTGTGCCTGCCGCTCGACGACTCGACCGTGGTGCTGTCCGGCCACGGCCCCCAGACGACCATCGGCCACGAGCGAGCCACCAACCCGTATCTGCGCGAGGTGGCCGCAGGCACCGGAAGCGGCCCGAGCGCCGCTCCGCGACGAGGATTGTGACGCAGCTAAATCCTATGAACACCTTCCAGGCCCCCAAGGGCACGTACGACCTGCTTCCGCCGGACTCCGCCGTGTACCTCGCGGTGCGCGAGGCGATCTCCGCACCGCTGCGGAACTCCGGCTACGGCTACATCGAGACCCCCGGCTTCGAGAACGTCGAACTCTTCGCGCGCGGTGTCGGCGAGTCCACCGACATCGTCACGAAGGAGATGTACACCCTCACGACCAAGGGCGGCTCCCAACTGGCGCTGCGCCCCGAGGGCACGGCCTCCGTGCTGCGCGCGGCGCTGGAGGCGAACCTGCACAAGGCCGGCAACCTCCCCGTCAAGCTCTGGTACTCGGGCTCGTACTACCGCTACGAGCGCCCGCAGAAGGGCCGCTACCGCCACTTCTCACAGGTCGGCGCGGAGGCCATCGGCGCCGAGGACCCGGCGCTCGACGCCGAGTTGATCATCCTCGCCGACCAGGCGTACCGCTCGCTGGGGCTGACCGGCTTCCGCATCCTGCTGAACTCCCTGGGCGACAAGGAGTGCCGCCCCGTCTACCGCGAGGCGCTCCAGACCTTCCTGCGCGACCTCGACCTGGACGACGAGACGCGCCGGCGCATCGAGATCAACCCTCTGCGGGTCCTCGACGACAAGCGCCGGGACGTCCAGCGCCAGCTCACCGACGCGCCGAAGCTGCGCGACTACCTGTGCGACGCGTGCCGCGAATACCACGCGGAGGTACGGGACCTGCTGACCGCGGCGGGTGTCGTGTACGAGGACGACGAACGGCTCGTGCGGGGCCTGGACTACTACACCCGTACGACCTTCGAGTTCGTCCACGACGGTCTCGGCGCGCAGTCCGCGGTGGGCGGTGGCGGGCGCTACGACGGGCTCTCGGAGATGATCGGCGGCCCCGAACTGCCGTCGGTCGGCTGGGCGCTGGGCGTGGACCGTACGGTGCTGGCCCTGGAGGCGGAGGGCATCACGCTCCAACTACCGCCCGCCACCAGCGTGTTCGCCGTCCCGATCGGCGACGAGGCGCGCCGGCTGCTGTTCGGCGTGGTCACCGAGCTGCGCAGGGCGGGGGTCGCGGCCGACTTCAGCTACGGGGCCAAGGGCCTCAAGGGCGCGATGAAGAACGCCAACCGGTCGGGCGCGCGGTTCACGGTCGTGGTCGGCGAGCGCGACCTCGCGGAGGGCGTGGCGCAGGTCAAGGACATGGAGAGCGGCGAACAGAAGCCGGTCCCCCTGGACGCGCTGGTGGCAGACCTGACGGCAAAGCTGACCTGACCCCACACGGACCACACCACGACGGGCCCCGGACGCCATGTGCGACCGGGGCCCACTGTGTTGCCGGGCGGACCGGGTGGCGTCGCCGAGGCCGCCGGTTCTCCGCCTGGCGGCGGGCAGGGGCCGTACGGCTCGACTTGGCCCCCTGGCCGGGCGCGACGGCGGGCCGAGACGGCTCAATGTGCGTGGCACTGCCGAGGGGCGCGCCGGCCGTGTGGTGACGGGGTGACGCGTCGTTGTGTGCTGCGGTTCTCTGCCCGGCGGCGGGTCGTACGGGTCGACTTGGCCCCCTGGCCGACCTGAACGGAATTCGCGGCCGGGCGCGTGGCGTCGCGTCGCATACGTGCTTGTTGGCGTCTGCGTGGCGGCGGGCCGAGACGGCTCCATGTGCGTGGCACCGCCGAGGGGTGTGGCAGCTGTGCGGTGACGGGGTGACGCACCGTGCGGCGTGGCGCGGTGCTCGACCGGTCCGCGGGCCGCGCCGTCACGTGACCGAGGGCGGACTCGGACCGGCCGCCAACACGGCCCGAGG
Source organism: Streptomyces sp. NPDC006643 (assembly GCF_042870175.1). Classification (NCBI taxonomy): domain Bacteria; kingdom Bacillati; phylum Actinomycetota; class Actinomycetes; order Kitasatosporales; family Streptomycetaceae; genus Streptomyces; species Streptomyces sp. NPDC006643. The sequence goes on from NZ_JBIAHA010000010.1 coordinate 122,995, forward strand.
CGCGCCCCGCCATACTCACTCCGTCAGCAGCCCGTGCCGCATCGCGTTCGTCACCGCCGCCGTGCGGTCGGTCACGCCCAACTTGGCGAAGACGCGCAGCAGATGGGTCTTCACCGTCGATTCGCCGATGAACAGCCGCCGTCCGATCTCCGCGTTCGTGCAGCCTTCGGCGACCAGCCGTAGCACCGCCGTCTCGCGCTGCGACAGCCTCGGTCGCTCCGGGTGGCTGCGCAACTGGTCGACCAGCCGCGCGGCCACCGACGGCGCCAGCACCGTCTCGCCCCGTGCGGCGGCGCGTACCGCGTCCGCCAGTTCCGCGCGGGTCAGGTCCTTCAGCAGATAGCCGGCCGCGCCCGCCTCCACGGCGCGCAGGATGTCGGTGTCCGTCTCGTACGTCGTCAGCACGATGACCCGGCAGGACAGCCCCGCCGCCCGCATCCGGCCGATCGACTCCACACCGCCGCCGCCCGGCATCCGCAGGTCCATCAGGACGATGTCCGGGCCCAGTTCGGCGCTCAGCGCCTCCGCCTGCGGGCCGCTCGACGCCTCGCCGACCACCGTCAGGTCGGGCTCGGCGCTGAGCATGCCGCGCAGCCCCTCCCGTACGACGGGGTGATCGTCGGCGAGCAGGACGCGGATCATGTGGGACTCCCGGTGAGCGACGGCGGTGGGGGCAGTGGCAGGTGTACGGCGACGAGCGTGCCGTCGCCCGGCTCGCTGCGCACCTCCGCGCTGCCACCCACCTCGGCCGCACGCGCCCGCAGCCCACTGAGGCCGTACCCGTCGGACGGTGCGGAGACGTCGAAGCCGCGCCCCGTGTCCCGTATCCGCACACACAGCTCGGCGTCCGAGTACGCGAGCGAGATCGCGGCCCGCGCTCCGGACCCGGCGTGCCGGACGGTGTTGGACAGCGCCTCCTGGCACGTACGCAGCGCCACCACCTCCAGCGCCGGGGCCAGCGGTCGGACCAGGCCGGTCACCTCGACGGTCACGTCGACGGACACCTCGGCCGGGCCGGGCCCGTGCCGGGCGGCGAGCCGGCGCAGCGCGTCGGGCAGCGAGTTCCCGTTCAGATCGGCCGGCGCCCCGCCGGCCACCAACGCGCGCGCCTCGGCGAGATTCCGCCGGGCCGTGTCCGCCATCAGGTCCAGATGACGGCGGGCACCCGGCAGATCCCGTTCCAGTTCCGACTCCACGGCCTGCACGAGCATCAGCAGGCTCGTGAAGCCCTGGGCCAGCGTGTCGTGGATCTCCCGGGACATCCGCTCGCGCTCGGCCAGCGCGCCCCGCTCCGCCGAGAGCCGGGAGACCTCCTCCCGGCTCGCCTCCAGCTCGGCGATCAGTTCCGCGCGCTCCGCGCTCTGCGCGATGATCCGGATGATCCAGCTCCCGAGCACCGCGGAGAAGGCCAGACTGACCACGGCGAACAGGGCGTTGAAGAAAATGGCCTCGCCGTCCGGGCGCCACCACAGCGCCCACCCGATCACCGGCACGGCGTTGAGGACCACCACCGCCCACAGGGCGCGGGACATCGACAGCAGCATGAAGCACTGCGGTACGAGCGCGAACGCCGCCGAGCGCATCTCGCCCACCAGCACGACGGGCGGGATGAACAGCAGGATCGCGACATAGATGTAGACGAGCGCTCCCCGGGAGTCCAGGCCCCGCATCAGCTCCCGGCGCCCGAACCACACGTACCAGGGCGCGAGCAGGAAGAAGAGCGTGAACGCCGTCGCCCGCACCGGCGTCGAGTTCGGCGCGGCGACCGTGAAGACCAGCGTCGCCGACCAGACGACCCCGAAGTACACGTCCCACGGCCGGAAGCTGCGGTCCCAGGCGTCGATCTCGCGCGTCCCGCCCGGCGGCGCCGGGTTCACCCGTCGCGCCGGCTCTTCCACCGGAAGGTCAGCAGACACAGCACCAGTCCTCCGATGCACCAGGCGCCCAGTACCAGCGCGATCCGTCCGTACTCCCAGCCGCCCGCCTGCTCCAGCACGGCGGCCGTCTCGGGCAGGAACACCCCGCGCAGTCCCTGGCACATCCACTTCAGCGGGAACAGCGCGCCGATGTTCAGCAGCCAGTCGGGGATGGTGTCGATCGCGATGTACACCCCGGAGATGAACTGCAGTACCAGGAACGGTAGTACGACCACCGACGAGGCACTCTGTCCGGTCTTCGGCAGGCTGCTGATCGCGATCCCCAGCAGCGCGCACCCGGTCAGCCCGAGGACGAAGATCCAGCCGAAGGTCAGCCAGTCGACCGCGCCGGTGGGCAGCTCGATGCCGTAGAAGAGCACGCCGGCCGTGAGCAGCGCCACCGTCTCCAGCAACCCGGTCACCAGGACGAGCCACACCTTGCCGAGAAAGTAGGAGGCGGGTGGCATCGGCGTACCGCGCAGCCGCCGCAGCTGTTTGCTGTCCCGCTCGATCGCGATGGAGATGCCCAGCGACTGGAAACTCGCCGACATGATGCCGGCCGCGATCATCGACGGGACGTACAGCTGGGACGCGGTGATGCCCGCGCCCTCCACGTCGTTGCTGAAGATCGACGCGAACAGGAAGAGGAAGACGATCGGGAAGGCGAAGGTGAAGATCGCCTGATCGCGCTGGCGGAAGAACTGCCGCAACTCCAGTGCGCCGCGCCGCAGTCCCAGCGTCCAGGCGCCGGGCAGCGCGGCAGGGGTGGTACGGGTGGTGCCGAGCCGGTCGGTGACGGTCGCCATCACGCGGCCTCCTCTCCGATGAGCCGCAGATATACGTCTTCGAGGGTCGGCCGGCCGATCAGCAGGCCCGGGATCTCGCCGTCGAAGCGCCGGGCCAGCTCGGCGACGGTACGGGTCGGGGTCGTCGTGCGCTCGGTGCGCGGCGAGCCGTCCGGCTCCGTCCACGCGACCGTGGCCGCCGCGTCGTGCTCCGCGCGCAGACCGGACGGGGTCCCCTCCGCCACCACCCGGCCCGTCGCGATCACGGCGAGCCGGTCGGCCAGCGCCTCGGCCTCGTCCAGATAGTGCGTGGTGAGGACGATCGTGGTGCCCTCGTCCGCGAGCGTGCGGATCAGCTCCCAGAACTGGCGGCGGGCCGCCGGGTCGAAGCCGGTCGTCGGCTCGTCGAGGAGCAGCAGCTCGGGCCCGCCGATCACGCCGAGCGCCACGTCCAGCCGCCGCCGCTGCCCACCGGACAGAGCCTTGACCCGGCTCGACGCCTTCTCGCCGAGGCCCACCAGGTGGATGACCTCCTCGGGGTCGCGCGGGGCCGGGTAGTACGTGGCGAAATGGCGCACGGTCTCGCGGACCGTCAACTCGGCGGGTGCGGATTCGTCCTGCCACACAATGCCGATTCTGGAGCGCCACCTCCTGTCGCCGGTGGCGGGATCCGCCCCCAGGACGGTCACCTCGCCGCCGTCCCGGTCGCGGTGGCCCTGGAGGATCTCCACCGTCGTGCTCTTGCCCGCGCCGTTGGGGCCGAGGATGCCGAAGACCTCGCCGCGTCCGATGCGCAGGTCCAGGTCCTGGACCGCCGTCACATTGCCGTACCGCTTGCGGAGCCCCCGGACGTCGACCGCGAGATCCCCCGTCGAAGCTCTTGTTCTCCCTGCTTCTCCCATGCCCTTGAGCCTGCTGCGGAACGGGCGGCTCCGGGACAACCGTCCGTACCTCCTTATGTCCATCGAACGGTGGACACGGGGGTGGGTGCGGCAGAATGACCGGGGCCCTCTGCAAGGTGCAGGCCACGAGTGATGGAACGGCGATATGACGAGTACAGCGCCAGGCGACGTGTCCGCCGACCGGGAGGACCACGACGCCCCCGGTCTCTTCGGGACGGGGCGGGTGCTGGCGTGGTTGCTGGTGGTGACCGGCGCGGCGGGTGTGCTTGCGTCGTGGGTGATCACGATCGACAAGTTCAAGCTGCTGGAGGATCCGGGGTTCACGCCGGGATGCAGCCTGAACCCGGTGGTGTCCTGCGGGAACATCATGAAGAGCGACCAGGCGTCGGCGTTCGGCTTCCCCAATCCGATGCTGGGGCTGGTGACGTACGCCGTGGTGGTCTGTGTGGGGCTCGGGCTGCTCGCGGGGGCGCGCTACCGGCGGTGGTTCTGGCTGGGGCTCAACGCCGGGATGCTGTTCGGGGTCGGCTTCTGCACCTGGCTCCAGTACCAGTCGCTCTACAACATCAGCTCGCTCTGCCTGTGGTGCTGTCTCGCCTGGGTGGCCACGATCGTCATGTTCTCCTACGTCACCACGTACAACGTCACGCGCGGAATCCTCCCGGCGCCGCGCTGGCTGCGCAGTGGGCTCGGGGAGTTCCACTGGGTGCCGCCGGTGCTGTGGATCGGGATCATCGGGATGCTCATCCTCACGCGCTGGTGGGACTTCTGGACGAGCTGATCGCGCCGACCCCGTTGTCAGTGGGCTGGCATAGGCTTCACATGTGGAGCCCGACCTCTTTACCGCAGCAGCCGAAGACCGCCAGGAGAAGGACCCGTCCAGCAGCCCCCTTGCTGTCCGGATGCGTCCGCGCGTGCTGGACGAGGTGGTCGGACAGAAGCATCTGCTGAAGCCCGGCTCCCCGATGCGCCGCCTGGTCGAGCAGGCCGCCCAGGGCAGGGGACCGGCCGGCCCCTCGTCGGTGCTTCTCTGGGGCCCGCCCGGCACGGGCAAGACGACGCTCGCCTATGTCGTCTCCAAGGCCACCGACGCGCGCTTCGTGGAGCTGTCCGCGATCACCGCCGGCGTCAAGGAGGTCCGCGCCGTCATCGACGGCGCCCGGCGTGCCTCGGGCGGCTTCGGCAAGGAGACCGTCCTCTTCCTCGACGAGATCCACCGCTTCAGCAAGGCCCAGCAGGACTCCTTGCTGCCCGCCGTGGAGAACCGCTGGATCACACTCATCGCGGCCACCACCGAGAATCCCTATTTCTCCGTCATCTCGCCGCTGCTCTCGCGCTCCCTGCTGCTGACGCTGGAGCCGCTCACCGACGACGACCTGCGCGCCCTGCTGCGGCGCGCGCTCACCGAGGAGCGCGGGCTCGGTGGCGCGGTCACCCTGCCCGACGACTCCGAGGCGCATCTGCTGCGGATCGCCGGGGGCGACGCCCGGCGCGCGCTGACCGCCCTGGAGGCGGCGGCCGGCGCCGCGATCTCCAAGGGCGAGAAGGAGATCGCCCTCGCCACGGTGGAGGAGACGGTCGACCGCGCGGCGGTGAAGTACGACCGCGACGGCGACCAGCACTACGACGTGGCGAGCGCCCTGATCAAGTCGATCCGCGGCTCCGACGTGGACGCGGCCCTGCACTATCTGGCGCGCATGATCGAGGCGGGGGAGGACCCCCGGTTCATCGCCCGCCGGCTGATGATCTCGGCCAGCGAGGACATCGGTCTCGCCGACCCGACGGCCCTGCCCACGGCCGTCGCGGCGGCCCAGGCGGTGGCGATGATCGGCTTCCCGGAGGCCGCTCTCACCCTCAGCCACGCCACGATCGCGCTCGCGCTGGCCCCGAAGTCGAACGCGGCGACGCTCGCCATCTCCGCCGCGCTGGAGGATGTGAAGAAGGGCCTGGCCGGTCCCGTACCGCCGCATCTGCGCGACGGTCACTACAAGGGCGCGGCCAAGCTCGGTCACGCGCAGGGCTATGTGTATCCGCACGACGTGCCGGGAGGCATCGCCGCGCAGCAGTACCTCCCGGACGAGGTGCGGGGCAGGCAGTACTACACCCCGACGCGGTACGGCGCGGAGGCGCGGTACGCGGACGTGGTCGAGAAGGTCCGGACAAGGCTGCGCGGCGACGCCCCCTCGGACTGAATCGATCGTCCCGGCGGGGGCTCAGTGGCCCGCGGCCTCGAAGAGCGCGTGCATGGCACGGCGCAGTTCGGCGATGTCGCGCACCGGCTCGGGGAAGTCGAAGCGGGCGTCGAAGCAGTTGACGCCGGTGAAGCGCACCCGCAGGCCGAAGCGGTCCACTCCGACCGGCACGGCCGCCGTGCCACCGGTCCGCCCGCCGAGCAGCGAGCGCAGCGTCGACACCTCGGCGCTGTGCGCGGAGTGCAGGTGCTGGAGCAGTTCCGCCTCGTGCTCCGACAAAGGGTCCGCCACCGCCGTGGCGAACGCGTCCGCCTCCACCGACTCGGCGCCCCACAGGTCGTCCACATACGCCTCGCCGACCTCCAGCCGCAGCGTCGTCCGGCCGGGCTCGGCCGCGCCGGGTACGCGCGTCAGCCAGCCGGAGACCCAGGCGCGGCCCCGGATACGGTGGGGGACGGAGACCGGCGCGACATCCGTGACCTCCAGCACCACGGGCAGCTCGTCGGCCTGCGCGTGCGTCGCCGCCCTGACGACGGGGGAGTCCGCGGCGAAGACCAGCAGCACGTCACCGTCGGTGTCCACGGCCCGCGCGTCGGGCATCAACTGGTCGGGTCGCAGGGAGTCCAGGCCCGGGATGAGCAGCACGCTTGAGCATGTACTCTGTACGAGAGTTCGTGTGCGCTCGGCTGCTGACGGCATCCGGGCGATTTCAAGCCCGCTGGGACGCGGCTGACCATGAGCTGATCGGACCTCCGTCGTATCGATGCCCTGCGCGTCGAGACTGTCTGTGATGCGTGTGGTGTTCCCAGGGCGACGAGACATGCGATCTCCTTTGAGTAAGGTGAGCCTAACCTAACCTACAACGGAGGTCTGGAGAACGTGCCTAACCAGTCGCGTCCCAAGGTCAAGAAGTCACGCGCGCTCGGTATCGCGCTGACGCCGAAGGCCGTGAAGTACTTCGAGGCCCGTCCCTACCCGCCGGGCGAGCACGGCCGTGGCCGCAAGCAGAACAGTGACTACAAGGTCCGTCTGCTGGAGAAGCAGCGTCTGCGTGCCCAGTACGACATCAGCGAGCGCCAGATGGCCCGCGCCTACGACCGCGCCCGCAAGGCCGGCGGCAAGACCGGCGAGGCCCTGGTCGTCGAGCTGGAGCGTCGTCTCGACGCCCTGGTCCTGCGTTCGGGCATCGCCCGCACCATCTACCAGGCCCGTCAGATGGTCGTCCACGGCCACATCGAGGTCAACGGCGGCAAGGTCGACAAGCCGTCGTTCCGGGTCCGTCCCGACGACGTCATCATGGTCCGCGAGCGCAGCCGCGAGAAGGTTCCCTTCCAGGTCGCGCGCGAGGGTGGCTACGACACCGACGGCGAGACCCCGCGCTACCTCCAGGTCAACCTGAAGGCGCTGGCGTTCCGGCTGGACCGTGACCCGCTGCGCAAGGAAATCCCGGTCATCTGCGACGAGCAGCTCGTCGTCGAGTACTACGCCCGCTGATCACCCGCTGATCCAGGCGCAGTTCGCGCGATCGACCGCGCTTCAGCCCGCCGCTTCCCCGCCGATCTGGCCGGGGGAGCCGGCGGGCTCTCGCGTGTCCCGGTCCGTCTTCCGGTCCGTGTCCGTCCTCCGGTCGGTCTCCCGCACGGGCGCCGGTCTGCGCCCGCCCGAGGGCTGACGCGGCGGTACGGACTCGGCGCGCGGCCCGGCCAGCACCCGCTCGACGGCGGCCGTCGGCGCCAGGGCGCGTCCTTCCGCCAGCCGGGCGCCGTACCGCTCGGGCCCCAGCAGCTCCGTCGCCCGCCGTTCGCACTGTTCGTGCGGCCCTCCGAAGGCCGGCGAGCCGAACAGGGGCGCACCCACCGACTCCCAGAGCCGGGCAGCCGCCCCCTGGAGCACCGCGGCCTCCGCCGGGTCTCCCTCGCCCGCGGTCACCAGGGCCATCAGCTCCATCGCCAGCACCAGGCCGACCAGATCGTTGAACATGTGGTGGACGGTGATGGCCTCGGTCAGCAGGGCACGCGCCTCGCCGAGCCGGCCGCCCGTCCAGGCCGCGTACGCGTGGACGTAGAGCGCGTAGGACCGGGCCCAGCGCTCGCCGCTGTCCTCGCAGATCTCCCGTACGTCGGCGCACAGCGCCACGGCCGCGTCCAGGTCGCCCTGGAAGACCAGGGAGAGGGCCAGCTCCGCCTGGCCCATGAGCACATTGCTGTTGATCTCGCCCAGCTCGCGGTACGCGCCGAGCGCGGAGCGCAGCAGCCTCTCGGCACGCGGCATGTCACCGGTGAGGAGCGCGAGACAGCCCAGCCGGTGCACCGCGTACGCGTGGGCGAGGGCGTTTCCCGTACGGGCGGCCTCCCCCCGGCATTCGTACAGCGCCCGCGTCGCGGCCGTGTTGTCGCCCTGGAGGACGGCCACATAGCCCAGCACCCACAGCGCCTTGAGCCGTGCCCCCTCGTGCGGTTCGCCCTCCTCCCATTCCCCCGGCTCCTCGTGCGGCTCGTCGCGGGAGACCTCCGGTGCGAGCGAGCGCTCCAGCCAGTGCCGGCCCTCGGTGAGCCGGCCGCAGCCCGCCCAGTAGAACCAGAGCGTGCCCGTCAGATGCCGGCCCAGATGGGCCTCGCCCTCCGTCTCCAGGCACAGTTCGATGGCGGCGCGCAGATTGGGCAGCGCGCTGTCGGCGCAGGCGGCGATCTCCGCCTGCCGGGGGCTGAACCAGTCCACCTCGCACCAGGTGGCGAGCCCCATGTACCAGTCGCGGTGTCTCCTGCGCATCCGGTCGGTGTCCGCCAGGGCGTCCAGCCACTCGGCGCCGTACGCGCGCACCGTGTCCAGCATCCGGTAGCGCGGCCCGGCGGCTGACTCCTCGCGTACGACCAGGGACTGGGCGATCAGTTCGCCGAGCACGTCCAGCACGCTCGCGTCCGGCAGTTCGGGGCCTGCGCACACGTACTCGACCGCCTCCAGGTCGAAGGGGCCGGCGAAGACGGAGAGCCGCGCCCAGAGCAGCCGCTCGGCGGGGGTGCACAGTTCATGGCTCCAGCCGATCGCGGTACGGAGCGTGCGATGGCGGGGCAGTTCGCCGCGCGAGCCGCCGGTCAGCAGCCGGAAGCGGTCGTCGATCCGGCGGAGGACCTGCTCCACGGAGAGGGCGCGCAGCCGCGCGGCGGCCAGTTCGAGCGCGAGCGGGATGCCGTCGAGGCGGCGGCACAACTCCCGTACCTCGTCGTCGTGTTCGTCGAGCCGGCGGTGACCGGGCGCCACGTCGATGGCCCGGTCGGCGAAGAGCCGCGCCGCGTCGGTGTCCGACATCGGGGCCAGGGCCACGGTCCGTTCGCCGTCCACCCGCAGCGGGCGGCGGCCGACGGCCAGCACCGTCAGGCCGGGGCAGCGGCGCAGCAGGTCCCGTACCAGCTCCGCGCACGGGTCGACGAGCTGTTCGAAGCCGTCCAGCACCAACAGCAGGTCGCGGTCGGCGAGATGGGTGCGCAGCACCTCGCGCGGTGGCCGGCCGCTGTGGTCGGTGACGCGCAGCGCGTCGACGAGCGCGTGGTCGAGCAGTCCGGGGTCGCGGATCGCGGAGAGTTCGGCGAGCCAGACACCGTCGCAGTAGCGTTTCTCCAGATTCGCGGACCGCGCGGACCGGGCCGCTCGCACCGCCAGTCGCGTCTTGCCGACACCGCCCACACCCACCAGGGTGAGCAGCCGGACCTCGCTGAGAAGGCGTGTCAGCTCCGCCAGTTCGTCGGCACGGCCCACGAACCGGTTCAGCTCCGCGGGGAGATTGCCGGGGACAGGTCGCATGAGACACGCAGAGTACTCATGCGGCAGCACTGCGTACAATCCGCCGGGGCAACCGCCCCTCCCCGCCCCGTCCGATGAGGTAGGGTCCGCGACCGCCGTAAAGCGGTACGGGGACCCACTCGGGGCGCGATAAGCTCAAGGGACGACTTTCTCAAGGCCCCGTGATCGCCCCGATCCGAGCAGGCCGACAACGACAGCGTTCCCCGCGCCCGTGGGGATGGTCCCGAAGCAGAGAGCGGTGCAGCGTGACCGGTGGAGAGGTTGCCGGGATCCTGGTGGCCGTCTTCTGGGCGGTGCTGGTCACCCTCCTCGCCGTGGTGCTCGTGAGGCTGGCCCAGACGCTCAAGGCGACCACCAAACTCGTGGCGGACGTGACCGACCAGGCCGTGCCGCTGCTGGCGGACGCCTCGGCGACCGTACGCGCGGCGCAGACCCAGCTCGACCGGGTCGACGCCATCGCGACGGACGTCCAGGAAGTCACCTCCAACGCGTCGGCGCTCTCCACGACCGTGGCGTCGACCTTCGGCGGCCCCCTGGTGAAGGTCGCGGCCTTCGGCTATGGAGTGCGCCGGGCGATGGGCCGCAAGGCGCCGGGCGAGCCGGCACCCGCCGACCGCGGGGCGCCGGCGCCGGAGCCGGCCGCACGTGGCCGGCGGGGCACGGTGATCGTGGGCAGGACCGTTCCGTCCGCCCGACGCAGCAGGAAGCAGAAGGGCTGAGGCAGCGATGTTCCGCCGTACGTTCTGGTTCACCGCGGGTGCGGCGGCCGGTGTGTGGGCCACCACCAAGGTCCACACCAAACTCCGCCAGTTGACACCCGAGTCCCTCGCCGCCCAGGCGGCCGACAAGGCCGTCGACGCCGGACACCGGCTCAAGGAGTTCGCACTCGACGTCCGCGCGGGCATGGCCCAGCGCGAGTCCGAACTGGGTGAGGCGCTGGGGCTCGACGCACCCGCCGACCCCGAACTCCCCGCCGGGCGGCGCCTCGCCGTCGAGGGCCGCGCCGCACGCTCGTCCGACGACCACCCGCACAGCGATCGAATCAACTCACGTACACCGCACAACCGGAATGAGGACCACTGATGGAGTCGGCTGAAATCCGCCGCCGCTGGTTGCGCTTCTTCGAGGAGCGCGGACACACCGTCGTACCCTCGGCGTCGCTCATCGCGGACGACCCGACTCTGCTGCTGGTCCCCGCGGGCATGGTCCCCTTCAAGCCGTACTTCCTCGGCGAGGCCAAGGCCCCCGCCCCCCGGCTGACCAGCGTGCAGAAGTGCGTCCGTACGCCGGACATCGAAGAGGTCGGCAAGACCACCCGGCACGGCACGTTCTTCCAGATGTGCGGCAACTTCTCCTTCGGCGACTACTTCAAGGAAGGTGTCATTCCGCTCGCCTGGGAGCTGTTGACCACCTCCGTCGCCGACGGCGGCTACGGCCTGGACCCGGAGAGGCTGTGGGTCACGGTCTATCTGGACGACGACGAGGCCGCCGACATCTGGACCGACAAGGTGGGTTTCCCCGCCGAGCGGATCCAGCGCCTCGGCAAGAAGGAGAACTACTGGTCCATGGGCGTGCCCGGCCCGTGCGGACCCTGCTCGGAGATCTTCTACGACCGCGGTCCCGAGTTCGGCGAAGCGGGTGGCCCCGCCGTCAACGACGAGCGCTACGTGGAGATCTGGAACCTGGTCTTCATGCAGTACGAGCGCGGTGAGGGCGAGGGCAAGGAGGACTTCGAGATCCTCGGTGACCTCCCCTCCAAGAACATCGACACCGGACTCGGCCTCGAACGCCTCGCGATGATCCTCCAGGGCGTCCACAACATGTTCGAGATCGACACCTCGATGGCCGTCATCGACAAGGCCACCGAGCTGACCGGCGTCCGCTACGGCGCCGACCCCGCCTCGGACGTCTCGCTGCGCATCGTCACCGACCACATGCGCACCTCCGTGATGCTCATCGGCGACGGTGTCACCCCCGGCAACGAGGGCCGCGGCTATGTCCTGCGCCGCATCCTGCGCCGCGCCGTACGCAACATGCGCCTCCTCGGCGCCACCGGCCCGGTCGTCGCCGAACTGCTCGACGTGGTCATCAGGTCGATGGGCGAGCAGTACCCCGAGCTGATCACCGACCGCAAGCGCATCGAGACCGTCGCCCTCGCCGAGGAAGCCGCCTTCCTCAAGGCCATCAAGGGCGGCACCAACATCCTCGACACCGCCGTCACCGAGACCAAGGCCGCCGGCGGCTCGGTCCTGCCCGGCGACAAGGCGTTCCTGCTCCACGACACCTGGGGCTTCCCGATCGACCTCACCCTCGAAATGGCCGCCGAGCAGGGCCTGTCCGTGGACGAGGACGGCTTCCGCCGGCTCATGAAGGAGCAGCGGGACCGGGCCAAGGCCGACGCCAAGGCCAAGAAGACCGGTCACGCCGACCTCTCCGCCTACCGCGAGGTCGCCGACACCTCCGGCTCCACCGAGTTCACCGGCTACGGCTCCACCGAGGGCGAGTCGCGGATCGTCGGCCTGCTCGTCGACGGCGTACCGTCGCCGGCCGCCACCGAGGGCGACGAGGTCGAGGTCGTACTCGACCGCACCCCGTTCTACGCCGAGGGCGGCGGCCAACTCGCCGACCAGGGCCGGATCAAGCTCGACACCGGCGCCGTCATCCAGGTGCGCGACGTCCAGCAGCCGGTCCCCGGCGTCTCCGTGCACAAGGGATCCGTACAGGTCGGTGAAGTGACCGTCGGGGCCGCCGCGTTCGCCGCCATCGACACCCACCGCCGCCGCGCCATCGCCCGCGCCCACAGCGCCACCCACCTGACGCACCAGGCGCTGCGCGACGCGCTGGGCCCGACGGCCGCCCAGGCCGGCTCCGAGAACTCGCCGGGCCGCTTCCGCTTCGACTTCGGCTCGCCCGCCGCCGTACCCGGCACGGTCCTCACCGATGTCGAGCAGAAGATCAACGAAGTCCTCGCCCGTGAACTCGACGTCCAGGCCGAGGTCATGTCCATCGACGACGCCAAGAAGCAGGGCGCCATCGCCGAGTTCGGCGAGAAGTACGGCGAGCGGGTCCGCGTCGTGACCATCGGCGACTTCTCCAAGGAGTTGTGCGGCGGCACGCATGTGCGCAACACCGCCCAGCTCGGTCTGGTGAAGCTGCTCGGCGAGTCCTCGATCGGCTCCGGCGTACGCCGTATCGAGGCGCTGGTGGGCGTGGACGCGTACAACTTCCTCGCCAAGGAGCACACCGTCGTCGCCCAGCTCCAGGAGCTGGTCAAGGGCCGCTCCGAGGAACTGCCGGAGAAGATCGCCGGGATGCTCGGCAAGCTGAAGGACGCCGAGAAGGAGATCGAGAAGTTCCGCGCGGAGAAGGTGCTGGCCGCCGCCGCCGGACTGGTCGAGGGCGCCAAGGACGTACGGGGCACCGCCCTGGTCACCGGCCAGGTGCCGGACGGCACGTCGGCCGACGACCTGCGCAGGCTGGTACTGGACGTACGCGGCCGGATCACGGCCGGGCGGCCGGCCGTCGTCGCGCTGTTCTCGACCGCCAACGGGCGCCCGCTGACGGTCATCGCCACCAACGAGGCCGCCCGTGAGCGCGGGCTCAAGGCCGGCGAGCTGGTCCGTGCCGCCGCCAAGACCCTCGGCGGCGGAGGCGGCGGCAAGCCGGACGTCGCCCAGGGCGGCGGTCAGAACCCCGAGGCCATCGGTGACGCCGTGGCCGCCGTCGAGCGCCTTGTCACCGAGACGGCCTGAGGCTCCGATGCCCGAGGACGTGGTGCGGGGCCCGGCGCGGGACGTGGCAGCGTGACGGCCCTCACGCGCCGGGGCCGCAGACTGGCCGTCGACGTCGGGGACGCCCGGATCGGGGTCGCCTCGTGCGACCCCGACGGGGTCCTCGCGACACCGGTGGAGACCGTGCCGGGACGTGATGTCCCGGCCGCCCACCGGCGCCTGGCTCAGCTGGTGGAGGAGTACGAGCCGATCGAGGTGGTGATCGGTCTGCCGCGCTCGCTCAGCGGCGGAGAGGGCCCGGCGGCGGTCAAGGTGCGGGCCTTCGCGGGGGAGGTGGCGCGTCGTATCGCCCCGGTCCCGGTACGTCTCGTGGATGAGAGAATGACCACGGTCAGTGCCGGTCAGGGGCTGCGTGCCTCGGGTGTGAAGGCGAAGAAGGGCCGGTCCGTCATCGATCAGGTGGCGGCCGTCATCATCCTTCAGAACGCGCTGGAGTCCGAACGGGCCTCCGGAATGCCGCCCGGTGAGGGTGTGCAGGTTCAGACCTGAGACGCCCGATCGGGCGAAACCGGAACATACTTACGGTTATCTGTATGCGGGGTTGACCGTCGGCTTGTCGCGATACGGTAACGTTCCGCGCGATGCGGCGGGATTCGAACAACTGCCGCACAGAGAGAGGCGTCGCGGGCACCGGGTCATCCGAGCCCGGCACCGGTCGCCTCGCGGCTCTAGGGGATCGATGACTGACTATGGCCGGGGTCGAGGCCCTGAACCGTGGCACCCCGAGGATCCCTTGTACGGGGACCAGGGGTGGGGCGCCCAGCAGGCCGCCGACGGCGGGACTCCTTACGACGCTCAGGCCCAGCAGCCCCCTCCGCAGCAGCAGTACGACCCGCAGTACGGCGCTGGTGGCTGGGACACGGGTCAGCAGCAGTACGCCCAGCAGCCTCACCATCCCCAGCAGCCGCAACATCCTCAATACCCACAGCAGCAGCAACAACACCCCCAGCAGCAGTACGACCCGCAGTACGACGGTGGCGGGTGGGACACGGGTCAGCAGCAGTACGCCCAGCAGCCTCACCACCCCCAGCAGCCGCAGCAACCTCAGTACCCACAGCAGCAGCACCCTCAGCACCAGCAGCCCCCGTACCCGCAGCAGCAGTACAACGATCCCCAGTACGGCCACCAGCAGCAGTACGTCGGTCAGCAGCCCGACAACCCCCAGCAGAATTACGGCGGTTGGGACACCGGGCAGCAGGCGGCCATGCCGTACGGCGAGAACCCGGCCGATCCCTACGGGGGCGGGCAGGGCGCGGGCTACGGCGGCGAGAACCCCGACCCGTACGGCAACTCCGAGGCATACCCCCCGCCCAGCCCTCCGGGACGGCGTCAGCAGGAGCCACCGGCTCCTGCCCAGGACCGGCCCGAGAACGACTGGGACGGCCCGCAGCCCGAGGAGACGCACCCCTTCTTCACCGGCGACGACCGCGACGACCGCGCCGCCCGTGACGACGACCGGGGCCGGGGCCGGGGGAGTCGTGACCTGGACGACGACCGTGAGTACGACGACCGCGAGTACGACGAGGACGACGGCAGGCGCGGCGGAGGCGGTGGCCGCGACCGCCGCGGCAAGTCGAAGAAGAAGCGCCGCGGCGGCGGTGCCTGCCTCGTCGCCTCCCTCGTCCTGGTCGCCGGCGCGGCCGGCGGCGGCTACTACGCCTACCAGTTCTGGCAGGAACGCTTCGGACCCCCCGCCGACTTCGCGGGCAGCGGCACCGGCTCCGTCCAGGTCGAGATCCCGAAGAACGCCGGGCTCGCCGAAATGGGCAATCTGCTCAGGAAAGCCGGTGTGGTCAAGAGCACCCAGGCCTTCATCGACGCGGCGGGTGAGCACCCCAAGGGCAAGACCATTCAGCCCGGTGTCTACCCGATGAAGAAGGAGATGTCGGCGAAGGCAGCGGTCGAGCTGATGACCGATCCGAGCAATCTGAATTCGCTGACCATCGCCGAGGGTACACGCGCCGTCAAGGTCTACGAATTCATCGACACCAAACTCCAGCTCGACCCCGGAACCACCGCGGATGTCGCCAAGGCGGACGCCGGCAAACTCGGCCTGCCGGACTGGGCCGACGACGACAAGAACATAAAGGATCCGCTCGAAGGATTCCTCTACCCCGCGCGTTACGACATCGGTGAGAAGACGAAGCCGCAGGACGTCCTCAAACAGATGGTCGCCCGTTCCAAGCAGGAGTACGAGAACTACGACCTGGAAGAATCGGCCGAGAAGCTCGGTCTGGAGTCGCCGCTCGACGTCGTCACCGTCGCCAGCCTCGTGCAGGCCGAGGGCATGACGCACGACGACTTCAAGAAGATGGCGTCCGTCGTCTACAACCGGCTCAAGCCGACGAACACCGCCACCAACCAGAAGATCGAATTCGACTCGGCGTTCAACTATCTGAAGAACGAGAGCGAGATCGATATCTCGACCTCGGAAATCAGAAGCAACCCCGACCCCTACAACACCTACTTCCACCGGGGTCTGCCGCCGGGGCCCATCGGCAATCCGGGTGCCGACGCGCTGAACGCCGCGACGGGGCCGGACCCCGGCGCCTGGATGTTCTTCATCTCCGTCGACGGCAAGACCACCGAATTCACCAAGACCCTGGCCGAGCACGAGAAGCTGGTCGAGAAGTTCAACGAACGACGGAAGAATGCGGACAACTAGAACCACCGAACGCCGGGCGGCCGTTCTCGGATCACCCATCGCGCACTCACTCTCCCCGGTGCTGCACCGGGCGGCGTACGCCGAACTGGGCCTCACCCACTGGTCGTACGACCGCTTCGAGGTGGCCGAGGCACAGCTCCCCGCCTTTCTGACCGGCCTCGACCCGTCCTGGGCGGGACTGTCCCTGACCATGCCGCTCAAGCGGGCCGTCATTCCGCTGCTCGACGGAATCAGCGAAACGGCGGCGTCCGTGGAGGCCGTCAACACCGTCGTCATCGACGGCGACGGGCGGCGTACGGGAGACAACACCGACATCCCCGGCATGATCGCCGCCCTGCGCGAGCGGGGCGTCACCGCCGTCGAGTCGGCCGCCGTCCTCGGTGCCGGAGCCACCGCCTCGTCCGCCCTGGCCGCGCTCTCCCGCGTCTGCGCGGGCCCGGTCACCGCCTACGTACGCAGCGAGTCCCGCGCCGCCGAGATGCGCGGCTGGGGCGAACAGCTCGGCGTCGACGTCCGCACCGCCGACTGGTCCCGGGCGGCCGACGCGCTCGGCGCGCCCCTGGTGATCGCGACGACCCCGGCCGGCGCCACCGACGAACTGGCGGACCTGGTCCCCGACAGCCCCGGCACACTCTTCGACGTGCTGTACGACCCGTGGCCCACCGCGCTCGCCGCCACCTGGTCCACCCGGGGCGGCGCCGTGGTCGGCGGTCTCGACCTCCTCGTGCACCAGGCCGTCCTCCAGGTCGAGCTGATGACCGGCCGCACGCCCGCCCCGCTCGGCGTGATGCGCAAGGCCGGCGAACAGGCGCTCGGGACCCACGAGGGCTGACCGCCCGCCACCGGGCCCCGCATCCGCAGGCTGGACGGCAGCGCGGGGCGGGTGGCCGGTCATGGCAGGATCGGGACCCCAGGATGCGTACCGCAGTCGTACCGTCGAAGCTGCCGAGAATTACCGAGGAGCACCGTTGAGCAGGTTGCGCTGGCTGACAGCCGGGGAGTCGCACGGCCCCGCACTCGTCGCGACGCTGGAGGGTCTTCCCGCGGGTGTGCCGATCACCACGGAGATCGTGGGCGATCACCTCGCCAGGCGGCGCCTCGGCTACGGACGCGGCGCGCGGATGAAGTTCGAGCGCGACGAGGTCACCTTCCTCGGCGGCGTACGGCACGGGCTGACCATGGGATCACCCGTCGCGATCATGGTCGGCAACACCGAGTGGCCCAAGTGGGAACAGGTCATGTCGGCCGACCCGGTCGACCCCGAGATCCTGGCCGGGCTCGCCCGCAACGAGCCCCTGACCCGCCCGCGTCCCGGCCACGCCGACCTCGCGGGCATGCAGAAGTACGGAGCGTCCGAGGCCCGGCCGATCCTGGAGCGCGCCAGCGCCCGGGAGACGGCGGCCAGGGTCGCGCTCGGCGCGGTCGCCCGCTCTTACCTGAAGGAGACGGCCGGGATCGAGATCGTGTCCCATGTCGTCGAACTGGCCACCGCCAAGGCCCCGTACGGCGTCCACCCGACCCCCGGCGACGTGGAGCGGCTCGACGCCGACCCCGTGCGCTGCCTGGACCCCGAGGCCAGCGAGGCGATGGTCGCCGAGATCGACCAGGCCCACAAGGACGGGGACACCCTCGGCGGTGTGGTCGAGGTGCTGGCGTACGGCGTGCCCGTCGGCCTCGGCTCGCACGTCCACTGGGACCGCAGACTCGACGCCCGGCTCGCCGCCGCCCTCATGGGCATCCAGGCCATCAAGGGCGTCGAGGTCGGCGACGGCTTCGGCCTCGCCCGGGTGCCCGGCTCCCAGGCGCACGACGAGATCATGCTCACCGACGAGGGCCTCAGGCGCGCGTCGGGCCGCTCCGGCGGCACCGAGGGCGGGCTGTCGACGGGCGAACTGCTGCGCGTACGCGCCGCGATGAAGCCCATCGCGACCGTGCCCCGCGCACTCGCCACCGTCGACGTCGTCACCGGCGAGCCCGCCAAGGCGCACCACCAGCGCTCCGACGTCTGCGCCGTGCCCGCTGCGGGCATCGTCGCCGAGGCCATGGTCGCGCTGACCCTCGCCGACGCCGTGGCCGAGAAGTTCGGCGGCGACAGCGTCCCGGAGACCCGGCGCAACGTCGAGTCGTACCTTGAGAACCTGGTCGTCCGATGAGCGGCCCACTGGTCGTCCTGGTCGGCCCCATGGGGGTCGGCAAGACCACCGTCGGCGCGCTGCTCGCCGAACGCCTCGACACCGGGTACCGGGACACCGACGCCGACATCGTCGCGGCCGAGGGCCGCGAGATCTCGGACATCTTCTTCGACGACGGCGAGCAGCACTTCCGGGAGCTGGAGCGGACCGCCGTACGCACCGCGCTCACCGAACACCCCGGCGTCGTCGCGCTCGGCGGCGGGGCGGTCCTCGACAAGGACACCCGTGAACTGCTCACGGGACTGCCCGTCGTCTATCTCTCGATGGAGGCGAACGAGGCGGTACGGCGCACCGGACTGGGCCTGGCCCGCCCCCTGCTCGCCATCAACCCCCGCCAGCAGTGGAAGCTCCTGATGGAGGAGCGCCGCTCCCTCTACACGGAGGTCGCGCGCGCGATCGTCCCGACGGACGAGCGGGCACCCGAAGAGGTCGCCGAGGCCGTCATCGAGGCGCTGGAACTGGGCGCCACGGCCGTCCCCGGAGCCGATCCGTCGGCCAACCCCGGCAAGGAGAACGACGCATGACGACGGACCAGGACCAGCCGGTCACCCGTATCCAGGTCGGCGGCACCGCCGGCCACGACCCGTACGAGGTGCTCGTCGGCCGACGGCTGCTGGGCGAACTGCCCGCGCTCATCGGCGCCCAGGCCAAGCGCGTCGCCGTACTGCACCCGGAGGCGCTCGCCGAGACCGGTGAGACGCTGCGCCAGGACCTGGCGGACCAGGGGTACGAGGCGGTCGCCATCCAGCTGCCGAACGCCGAGGAGGCCAAGACCGTCGAGGTCGCCGCCTACTGCTGGAAGGCGCTCGGACAGACCGGTTTCACCCGCAGCGACGTCATCGTCGGCGTCGGCGGCGGCGCCACCACTGACGTCGCGGGCTTCGTCGCCGCGACCTGGCTGCGCGGCGTGCGGTGGATCGCCGTACCGACCACCGTCCTCGGCATGGTCGACGCGGCGATCGGCGGCAAGACCGGCATCAACACCGCCGAGGGCAAGAACCTCGTCGGCGCCTTCCACCCGCCCGCCGGGGTGCTGTGCGACCTCGCGGCGCTGGACTCGCTGCCCGTGCACGACTACGTGAGCGGCATGGCCGAGATCATCAAGGCCGGATTCATCGCCGATCCGGCCATTCTCGATCTGATCGAGTCCGACCCCGAAGGCGCCCGTGTCCCCACCGGACCGCACACCGCCGAGCTGATCGAGCGCTCCATCCGGGTCAAGGCCGAGGTCGTGTCCAACGACCTCAAGGAGTCCGGCGTACGCGAGATCCTCAACTACGGGCACACGCTCGCCCACGCCATCGAGAAGAACGAACGCTACAAATGGCGGCACGGCGCCGCCGTCTCCATCGGTATGGTCTTCGCCGCCGAACTCGGCCGTCTCGCCGGGCGGTTGGACGATGCCACCGCCGAACGGCACAGCGCCGTCCTGAAGTCCGTCGGACTGCCGCTGACCTACCGGGGCGACCAGTGGCCCAAGCTGCTGGAAACCATGAAGGTCGACAAGAAATCCCGCGGTGACCTGCTGCGATTCATCGTCCTCGACGGTCTGGCCAAGCCGACCGTGCTGGAGGGACCGGACCCGGCCGTGCTGCTCGCGGCGTACGGGGAGGTGTCCGAGTGACCCGTCGGGTGCTGGTGCTCAACGGCCCCAACCTGGGGCGGCTCGGTTCCCGCGAACCGGACGTCTACGGCTCCGTCTCCTACGCCGGTCTTGTGGAGACCTGCCAGTCGACCGGCAAGGAGCTGGACCTCGCGGTTGACGTCCGCGAGACGAACGACGAGGGCGAGCTGATCCGCTGGCTGCACGAGGCGGCCGACGGATCGATCCCCGTCGTGCTCAACCCCGGGGCCTTCACCCACTATTCGTACGGAATGCGGGACGCGGCGGCGCAGCGCACCGCGCCACTGATCGAGGTGCACATCTCCAACCCGTACACACGCGAGGAATTCCGCCATACGTCGGTCGTCGCGGCGGTCGCCAGTGGCACGATCGCGGGATTCGGCATCGGCTCGTACCGACTGGCGCTGCGCGCCGTCGCCGAGGAACTGGACGGCTGACGACGGGAGTCGGCGAAGCCCGAACGGGCGGCCGGGCACTCGGGGCGGGCGTGCGACGTTCTCACGGAGTCGGCCGGTGAAGGTACCGTTCGGTGGCGAGTCGGCCGGGCGGCCGAGCGATCAGTCAGACGTACGAGACGAAAGTGGCACCGGATGCAGCACGCAGTGGGGGCTCCGCTGCCGCCTCCCCATGGTTCGGGACACGGAGCGGGCGGGCAGGACGCGGGCGGGTGGGCGTACGGCTCCCCGCCCCAGGGCCCGCCACCGCACGCCGGCCCTCCCGCGCCCCACGGGCAACCGCCCGTACCGGGCGCGGCGCCGTACGGGGCGCAGCCGCCATCGGGCGGGCACCCGGGACCGCCCGGACACGGCGCACCGCACCAGCATCCACATCCGCACGCGCACCCGCAGGGCGGGCCGCCTCAGCACGGCGGACCGCGCCCGCCACAGGGGCCGCCGCCGTCCGGCCGGTCGACCGGTCCCCAGCGAATCCCGCAGGGGCAGGCGCCCGTCCCTCCGCAGGGCCCCCCGGCGCCACCCGCGCCGGACTCGACCGGGCATGTCCAACTGCCGCCGGGCGGACCGGTTCCGCTGCCCGTGCCGCATCCCGCCGACGGCGGTACGGGCGCCGCCACGCTGGCCGTCCTGCTGATCGGCCCGGCCGGCGCGGGCAAGACGACCGTCGCCCGGCACTGGGCGGCCCGCCGTCCTGTCCCCACCGCGCACATCAGCCTCGACGACGTACGGGAATGGGTCTGCTCCGGCTTCGCCGACCCCCAGTCGGGATGGAACGACCACTCCGAGGCGCAGTACCGGCTCGCCCGCCGCACCTGCGGCTTCGCCGCCCGTAACTTCCTCGCCAACGGCATCTCCTGCATCCTCGACGACGCGGTCTTCCCGGACCGCCCCGTCGTCGGGCTCGGCGGCTGGAAGCGCCACGTCGGCCCCGGTCTGCTGCCCGTCGTGCTGCTGCCCGGCCTGGAGGTCGTCCTGGAGCGGAACGCGGAGCGCAGCGGCAACCGCAGGCTCTCCGACGAGGAGGTCGCGGGGATCCACGGCCGGATGGCCGGCTGGTACGGCTCGGGACTGCCGATCATCGACAACTCGAAGTACGACGTCGAGACGACGGCCCGCGTGCTGGACGACGTACTGGCCCGCTCGATCGCGAGCCCGCCGGCCTGGTAGCCGGGCCCCGTCGGCGCGGCCGGACGGCGCACCGGCGGGGGCCGCCGCGCCCCCGGTCGGACGCGCCGACCGCGCCGAGCCGGGCGCGCGCTCATAGGCTCGATACATGTCAGAGGTGTTCGCGGTCCGTCGCGGGCGGCTGCGTGACCGGTGCGCCGCAGCCGGCACCGATGCCGCCCTGGTCTCACTGCCCGCCAACGTCCGCTATCTCGCGGGCGGGGCGCCACCGGGGGCCGTCCTGCTGGTCGGTGTCGCCGAGGAGCGCGACGTACTGCTCTGCCCCCGCACCCCCACCGGCGACCCGGCCGAGGGCCGTCCCGACGAGGGGCTGCGGCTCACCGTGCTGCCCACCACCTCGGGCGATCCGGCCGTCGCCGCCGCCGACCTCCTCGATCCGGCCACCGCCCGGACCCTCGCCGTGGAGGAGCACCATCTGACCGTCGCCCGCCACCGCGCCATCGGCTCGGTGGCGCCCCGGCTGCTCCTCGCCGATCTCGGCCGCACCGTCGAACAGCAGCGGACGGTCAAGGACGAGGAGGAGATCTCCCAGCTGCGGATCGCCGCCGAGATCTCCGACCAGGCACTGGGCGAACTGCTCGAATCGATCCTCGTCGGCCGCACCGAACGCCATCTCGCCCTCGAACTGGAGCGCCGGCTGGTCGACCACGGCGCCGACGGACCCGCCTTCCGTACCTCCGTCGCCACCGGGCCGAACGCTGGCCGCCCGGGGCACCGGCCGTCGGACCGCAGGGTCGAGGAGGGAGATTTCCTCTCCGTTCGTCTCGGCGCCAACTACCACGGATATCGTTGCGAGATCGGCCGCACCTTCGTCATCGGCTCGTCTCCCGCCGACTGGCAGATCGACCTGTACGACCTGGTGTTCGCCGCACAACGGGCAGGTCGGGAGGCTCTGACGCCCGGAACCGCCTACCGCGACGTGGACCGCGCGGCCCGTCAGCCGCTGGAGTCGGCGGGATACGGCGAAGGGCTCGCGGCCCGTACCGGACACGGTGTCGGACTCGAAATCGACGAGGACCCGCAGTTGGCACCCGCCGCCATGGGTAAACTGGACGCTTGTGTGCCGGTCACCGTCGAACCGGGGGTCCACCTCCCGGGCCGGGGCGGAGTCCGGATCGATGACACGCTCGTCGTCCGCCCCGAGGCGGACGGCGGACCCGAGCTACTCACCATCACGACCAAGGAATTGCTCGCGCTCTAGTGCTCCGGCCGTTTTCGCCGGTCCCGCCGGTGGCGCGCACCCGTGGTCCCACCCAGCTTCAGTCCAGGAGATTCCGCAACCGTGGCTTCCACGAACGACCTCAAGAACGGCATGGTGCTCAAGCTCGACTCTGGCCAGCTCTGGTCCGTCGTCGAGTTCCAGCACGTCAAGCCTGGCAAGGGCCCGGCCTTTGTGCGCACCAAGCTGAAGAATGTGCTCTCCGGCAAGGTCGTCGACAAGACCTTCAACGCCGGCGTGAAGGTCGAGACGGCCAGCGTCGACCGCCGCGACATGCAGTTCTCATACATGGACGGCGAGTACTTCGTCTTCATGGACATGGGTACCTACGACCAGATCCACATCAGCAGGGAGGTCGTCGGCCAGGCCGCGAACTTCCTCCTGGAGGGCTTCGAGGCCACGGTCGCGATGTACGAGGGCAACGCGCTCTACGTCGAGCTGCCCGCCGCCGTCGAGCTGGTCATCGAGCACACCGACCCCGGTGTGCAGGGCGACCGCTCCACCGGTGGCTCCAAGCCCGCCAAGCTGGAGACCGGTTACGAGATCGGTGTCCCGCTCTTCATCACGACCGGCGAGAAGATCAAGGTCGACACGCGCTCCGGTGAGTACCTCGGCCGGGTGAACAGCTAACCGTGGCTGCCCGCAACAAGGCCCGTAAGCGCGCCTTCCAGATCCTTTTCGAGGCCGACCAGCGCGGGGCGCCCGTGCAGACGGTCCTCGCGGACTGGCTTCGGCACGCCCGGACCGACGACCGCCAGCCGCCGGTCAGCGAGTACACGATGGAACTCGTCGAGGGATACGCGCGGTACGCCGAGCGGATCGACGAGCTCATCTCCACCTACTCGGTGGGCTGGACGCTCGACCGGATGCCGGTCGTCGACCGGAACATCGTGCGGCTCGGCACGTACGAACTGGTGTGGGTGGACGGCACGCCGGACGCCGTGGTGATCGACGAGGCGGTACAGCTCGCCAAGGAGTTCTCCACCGACGACTCACCGTCGTTCGTGAACGGCCTCCTCGGCCGCTTCAAGGACCTCAAGCCGAGCCTGCTGCGCGTCGACTAGCGCGATCGCCGAAGCAACTCGAAACGCCGGACGGGCCGCACCTGCGGCCCGTCCGGCGTTTGCGTGTCCGGCCCGCCCCTCTCCGGCGCGAGGGGCCGCCCGTGTCCCGGCCGGGTGCGACTGGGCCATCCGGGTGATGGGCCCCCGAAGCGGCGCCGCCGCTTCGGCCGTACCCGCGTTCGACCCGTCGGCGCGGAGTGACATCTCTCTCGCGTGCCCCGTGATCGTGTCGTGCCGGTCCGCCCCCGTCGGGGCGGACCGGCGCCTGACGGGCCCAGACGGCGCTCTGCGCGCACGCGACGGGCCGCCGGCGCCCTCGGGCAGGTCGTCGGCCGTCCCGGCGGCGTACGGCCCCGACAGGGGCGCCGGCCACCCGGACATGCCGGTGGGGCGGACCGCCGACGCGGTCCGCCCCACCGGATGTGACGTTTCTGCTGTTCTGTACCGGGCTGTCAGCCTTCGTCGTGGGCCACCGCGCGGCGCGCGTCCGCGTCCAGGACACCCCAGCTGATCAGCTGCTCGGTGAGGACCGAGGGCGACTGGTCGTAGATCACCGCGAGGGTGCGCAGGTCGTCCTGGCGGATCGACAGCACCTTGCCGTTGTAGTCGCCGCGCTGGCTCTGGATGGTCGCCGCGTAACGCTGGAGCGGGCCGGCCTTCTCCTGCGGGACGTGGGCCAGACGCTCCAGGTCCAGGACGAGCTTCGGCGGGGGCTCGGCCGCGCCGCCCGGCGTCGTGCCCGGCAGCAGCTCCTGCACCGGCACCCCGTAGAAATCGGCCAGCTCGGCGAGGCGCTGCACGGTCACCGCGCGGTCGCCGCGCTCGTACGACCCCACCACCACGGCCTTCCAACGGCCCTGGGACTTCTCCTCCACGCCATGGAGGGAGAGGCCCTGCTGGGTGCGGATGGCGCGGAGCTTGGCCCCGAGCTGCTTTGCGTATTCGCTGGACATAAGGCTCCCCGGACGCTGGGACAATCTGCGGCTCCGCCGCGTGGCTGGTAACTCACTGTGAGGTTACGCAGCGTGACTTGGATGCGTCAAGCCGAATGGTTCGGACCCACCCCTCCACAAGTCCGGAAAAGGCGCTCGGACCTGGTAATGTCGACGGCGCAAATCCGACGTCCTTTAACGTCCGTCCCGTGAGGCGGAGAAGGAGGTCCGTTTCTTATGGACACGCACAGCTCTGAAGTCGCCCGCCCCGTGCTGGAGGCGCCCGACATCGCACGGGCACTGACCCGTATCGCCCACGAGATCGTCGAACGCGGCAAGGGCGCCGACGACGTGGTTCTGCTCGGCATCCCCACCCGCGGCGTCTTCCTGGCCCGCCGGCTCGGCGAGAAGCTAGAGGAGATCACCGGCGGCAAGATCCCGGTCGGCTCCCTCGACATCACCATGTACCGCGACGACCTGCGGATGCGGCCCGCCCGCGCGCTGGCCCGTACCGACATCCCGGCCGACGGCGTCGACGGACGGCTCGTCGTCCTCGTGGACGACGTGCTCTTCTCCGGCCGTACGATCCGCGCCGCCCTCGACGCGTTGGGCGACATCGGCAGACCGCGCGCGGTCCAGCTCGCCATCCTCGTCGACCGCGGCCATCGCGAACTGCCCATCCGCGCCGACTACGTGGGCAAGAACCTGCCCACGTCGCTGCGCGAGACGGTGAAGGTCCAGCTCGCCGAGGAGGACGGCCGCGACACCGTGCTGCTCGGTCTGCGGAAGTCCGACCCGGGGGAGCCCGGCCCGGCCGGCGAGCAGTAGCGCGGACCTCCGCACGCCGCAGGCCCGTACCCGGCCGACCGCGCGCCGTCGCGTCCCGACGCCGCCGCGCCCTCCCGGGGGACACCCCCGGACCCCAGAGCCACCTCCACACAACGGAGCACACCCGATGCTGCGCCTCACAGGGGCAAGCCCCCGTACCCCCGGCCATCTCATCTCCGCCGCGGACCTCACACGCGACGACGCCGTGCTGATCCTCGACACCGCCGAGGAGATGGCCCGGGTCGCCGACCGGCCCATCAAGAAGCTGCCGACACTGCGCGGCCGTACGGTCGTCAACCTCTTCTTCGAGGACTCGACCCGCACCCGGATCTCCTTCGAGGCCGCCGCCAAGCGCCTGTCCGCCGATGTCATCAACTTCTCGGCCAAGGGCTCGTCCGTCTCCAAAGGAGAGTCGCTCAAGGACACCGCGCTGACGCTGGAGGCGATGGGCGCCGACGCCGTCGTCATCCGGCACGGCTCCTCCGGCGCCCCGTACCGGCTCGCCAACTCCGGCTGGATCGACGGCGCCGTCATCAACGCGGGCGACGGCACGCACGAACACCCCACCCAGGCGATCCTCGACGCCTTCACCATGCGCCGCAGGCTCGTCGGCGCCGACGCGGGCCTCGGCCGGGACCTCGAAGGCCGCCGCATCACGATCGTCGGCGACATCCTGCACAGCCGCGTCGCCCGCTCCAACGTCCTGCTGCTGCACACGCTCGGCGCGCAGGTCACCCTCGTCGCCCCGCCGACCCTGGTGCCGATCGGCGTCGAGAAGTGGCCCTGCGAGGTGAGTTACGACCTCGACCAGGTGCTGCCCAAGTCCGACGCGGTGATGATGCTGCGGGTCCAGCGCGAGCGGATGAACGCCGCCTTCTTCCCCACCGAGCGCGAGTACTCACGGCGTTACGGGCTCGACGGCGAGCGGATGGCCCGGATGCCCGACAACTCGATCGTCATGCACCCGGGCCCGATGAACCGGGGCATGGAGATCACCGCCGAGGTCGCCGACTCCGACCGCTGCACGGCCGTCGAGCAGGTCGCCAACGGCGTCTCGACGCGTATGGCCGTGCTGTATCTGCTTCTTGGCGGCAACGAACCCGCCGTCACCCATTCCCGCGCGTCGTCCGCCACCGAGGAGAGCAAGTAACCATGAGCAAGATCCTGATCCGTGGCGCCAAGGTGCTCGGCGGCGAAGCGCGCGACGTCCTCATCGACGGCACGGTCATCGAGCGGGTCGACACGACGGTCGACGCGGGCGACGCCACCGTCGTCGAGGCCGAGGGGCAGATCCTGCTGCCCGGCCTGGTCGACCTGCACACGCATCTGCGCGAGCCCGGCCGCGAGGACTCCGAGACCGTCCTCACCGGCACCAGGGCGGCGGCGGTCGGCGGCTTCACCGCCGTGCACGCCATGGCCAACACCTTCCCCGTCGCCGACACCGCCGGTGTCGTCGAGCAGGTCTGGCGGCTCGGCCGGGAGTCCGGCTACTGCGACGTGCAGCCGATCGGCGCCGTCACCGTCGGCCTGGAGGGCAAGCAGCTCGCCGAACTCGGCGCCATGCACGACTCGGCCGCCGGGGTGCGCGTCTTCTCCGACGACGGCAAGTGCGTGGACGACGCGGTGATCATGCGCCGCGCCCTGGAGTACGTGAAGGCCTTCGACGGCGTCATCGCCCAGCACGCCCAGGAGCCCCGGCTCACCGAGGGCGCCCAGATGAACGAGGGCATCGTCTCCTCGGAGCTGGGTCTCGGCGGCTGGCCCGCCGTCGCCGAGGAGTCGATCATCGCGCGCGACGTACTGCTGGCCGCGCACGTCGGCTCCCGCGTCCACATCTGCCATCTCTCCACGGCCGGTTCCGTCGAGATCGTCCGCTGGGCCAAGTCCAAGGGCTGGAACGTCACCGCCGAGGTCACCCCGCACCACCTGCTGCTGACGGACGAGCTCGTACGGACCTACAACCCCGTCTACAAGGTGAACCCGCCGCTGCGCACCGAGGCCGACGTCCTCGCGCTGCGCGAGGCCCTGGCGGACGGCACGATCGACTGCGTCGCCACCGACCACGCCCCGCACCCCCACGAGGACAAGGACTGCGAGTGGGCCGCGGCGGCCATGGGCATGGTCGGCCTGGAGACCGCGCTGTCCGTCGTCCAGCAGACGATGGTCGACACCGGTCTCATCGACTGGGCGGGCGTCGCCGACCGGATGTCGTTCCGGCCCGCGCAGATCGGCCGGCTCGCCGGTCACGGCCGTCCCGTCTCGGCAGGTGAGCCCGCCAACCTCACGCTCGTCGATCCCGCTTACCGTGGTGTGGTGGACCCCGCGGGCTTCGCCTCCCGCAGCCGTAACACCCCCTACCAGGGCCGTGAGCTGCCGGGACGCGTCACCCACACCTTCCTGCGGGGCCGTGCCACGGTCGTCGACGGGAATCTGGCGTGAGCGCTGTACTGATCAATCTGGCCGCCGAACAGAAGTCGGCGGATGTGACCGACTGGGCCGCCCGCATCGGCTGGGTGGTGGGTCTGCTCCTGTTCATCGCGTTCGTGTACTGGCTGATGCGCCAGGGCTGGAAGTGGCGCGGGAGCCTTCAGTCCGACCTCCCCGAGCTGCCGCAGGCGCCCGAGGCGGCGGTCGCCGACAAGGACGTGACGCTGCGCCTCAGCGGTCGCTACCACGGCTCCACCACCGCCGGTCAGTGGCTGGACCGGATCGTCGCCCACGGCCTGGGCGTCCGCAGCCGGGTGGAGCTGACGCTCACCGACGCGGGCGTGGACGTCGTACGCCCCGGAGCCACCGACTTCTTCGTCCCGGCCGGCCAACTGCGCGCCGCCCGGCTCGACAAGGGCATCGCCGGCAAGGTCCTCGCCGAGGGCGGGCTGCTGATCCTCACCTGGCAGCACGGCGACAGGCTGCTCGACTCCGGCTTCCGCTCCGACCGCGCGGCGGAGCACGCCGCGTGGGTCGAGGCGATCAACCTCATGAACCAGGCGATCACCACAGACGACGCGCCCATGACGACGGAAGGCACCGCACGATGACCCTCTCCACCCGGGGAGCCGCCGAGGCTCCCGCCGTACTCGTCCTGGAGGACGGCCGCAGCTTCCGCGGCCGTGCCTACGGGGCCGTGGGGGAGACCTTCGGCGAGGCGGTGTTCTCCACCGGCATGACCGGCTACCAGGAAACCCTCACCGACCCCTCGTACCATCGCCAGGTCGTCGTCATGACCGCCCCGCACATCGGCAACACCGGCGTCAACGACGAGGACGACGAGTCCGGCCGGATCTGGGTCGCCGGCTATGTCGTACGCGACCCCGCCCGCACCCCGTCCAACTGGCGCTCCCGGCGCTCGCTGGACGAGGAGCTGGTCCGGCAGGGCATCGTCGGCATCAGCGGCGTCGACACCCGCGCGCTCACCCGCCATCTGCGCGAGCGCGGCGCCATGCGCGTCGGCATCTTCTCCGGCGACGCGCTCGCCGGCGGCCTCCTCGCCGACGACGCGGCGCTCACCGCGCGCGTGCGGGAAGCGCCCGCGATGAAGGGCGCCGACCTCTCCGCCGAGGTCGCCACCGCCGAGTCGTACGTCGTCCCGGCCGTCGGCACCAAGCGGTTCACCGTCGCCGCCATCGACCTCGGCATCAAGGGCATGACCCCGCGGCGGATGGCCGAGCGCGGCATCGAGGTGCACGTCCTGCCCGCCACCGCCACCGTCGATGACGTGTACGCGGTCGAGCCGGACGGCGTGTTCCTCTCCAACGGCCCCGGAGACCCCGCCACCGCCGACCTGACCGTGGTCAAGGGCGTGCTGGAGCGCGGCACCCCGCTCTTCGGCATCTGCTTCGGCAACCAACTCCTCGGCCGCGCGCTGGGCTTCGGCACGTACAAGCTCAAGTACGGCCACCGGGGAATCAACCAGCCGGTGCAGGATCGTTCCACCGGCAAGGTCGAAGTCACCGCGCACAACCACGGGTTCGCCGTCGACGCCCCGCTCGACCAGATCACCGAGACCCCCTACGGCCGCGCCGAGGTCTCCCACGTCTGTCTCAACGACAACGTGGTCGAAGGACTCAGGCTGCTCGACCGGCCGGTCTTCAGCGTCCAGTACCACCCCGAGGCGGCCGCCGGCCCGCACGACGCCGCGTACCTCTTCGACCGCTTCACATCCCTGATGGAGGGCCAGCGTGCCTAAGCGCTCCGATATCCGGTCCGTCCTGGTCATCGGCTCGGGTCCGATCGTCATCGGCCAGGCGGCCGAGTTCGACTACTCGGGCACCCAGGCCTGCCGCGTCCTCAAGGCCGAGGGCCTGCGCGTCATCCTCGTCAACTCCAACCCGGCGACGATCATGACCGACCCGGAGATCGCCGACGCCACGTACGTCGAGCCGATCACCCCCGAGTTCGTCGAGAAGATCATCGCCAAGGAGCGCCCCGACGCGCTGCTGCCCACCCTCGGCGGCCAGACCGCCCTCAACACGGCGATCTCCATGCACGAGAACGGTGTCCTGGAGAAGTACGGCGTCGAGCTGATCGGCGCCAACGTCGAAGCCATCAACAAGGGCGAGGACCGCGACCTCTTCAAGGGCGTCGTCGAAGCCGTCAAGGCGAAGATCGGTTACGGCGAGTCCGCCCGCTCCGTCATCTGCCACTCGATGGACGACATCCTGGCCGGCGTCGAGGAACTGGGCGGCTACCCCGTCGTCGTACGCCCCTCCTTCACCATGGGCGGCGCCGGCTCCGGCTTCGCGCACGACGAGGACGAGCTGCGCCGGATCGCCGGACAGGGCCTGATGCTCTCGCCGACCACCGAGGTGCTTCTGGAGGAGTCGATCCTCGGCTGGAAGGAGTACGAACTGGAGCTGATGCGCGACCGGAACGACAACGTCGTGGTCGTCTGCTCCATCGAGAACTTCGACCCGATGGGCGTCCACACCGGCGACTCCATCACCGTCGCGCCCGCGATGACCCTCACCGACCGCGAGTACCAGCGGCTGCGTGACATCGGCATCGCGATCATCCGCGAGGTCGGCGTCGACACCGGCGGCTGCAACATCCAGTTCGCCGTCGACCCGGCCGACGGCCGGATCATCGTCATCGAGATGAACCCCCGCGTCTCGCGGTCCTCCGCGCTCGCCTCCAAGGCCACCGGCTTCCCGATCGCCAAGATCGCCGCGCGCCTCGCCGTGGGCTACACGCTGGACGAGATCCCCAACGACATCACCGAGAAGACCCCGGCGTCCTTCGAACCGACCCTCGACTACGTGGTGGTGAAGGTCCCGCGCTTCGCCTTCGAGAAGTTCCCCGCCGCCGACGCCACCCTCACCACCACCATGAAGTCGGTGGGCGAGGCCATGGCCATCGGCCGTAACTTCACCGAGGCGCTCCAGAAGGCGCTGCGCTCGCTGGAGAAGAAGGGCAGCCAGTTCTCCTTCACCGGCGACCCGGGCGGCCCGGACGGACCCGGTGGCATCGGCCTCGGTACCAAGGCCGAGCTGCTGGAGCTGGCGAAGGTCCCCACCGACGGCCGGATCAACACCGTCATGCGGGCGATCCGGGCGGGAGCGAGCCAGGAGGAGGTCTTCGACGCGACGAAGATCGACCCGTGGTTCGTCGACCAGCTCTTCCTGATCAAGGAGTACGCGGACGACCTGGCCGCCGCGGAGAAGCTCGACCCCGAACTCCTCGCCGAAGCCAAGCGGCACGGCTTCTCCGACGCCCAGATCGCCGAGATCCGCGGGCTGCGCGAGGACGTCGTACGCGAGGTACGGCAGGCGCTGGGCGTGCGCCCCGTCTACAAGACGGTCGACACCTGCGCCGCCGAGTTCGCCGCGAAGACCCCGTACTTCTACTCGTCCTACGACGAGGAGAGCGAGGTCGCGCCGCGCGAGAAGCCCGCCGTGATCATCCTCGGCTCCGGTCCCAACCGCATCGGTCAGGGCATCGAGTTCGACTACTCCTGTGTGCACGCCTCCTTCGCGCTGAGCGACGCCGGGTACGAGACCGTGATGGTCAACTGCAACCCGGAGACCGTCTCCACCGACTACGACACCTCCGACCGGCTCTACTTCGAGCCGCTCACCCTGGAGGACGTCCTGGAGATCGTGCACGCGGAGACCCTGGCCGGGCCCGTCGCGGGCGTCATCGTCCAGCTCGGCGGCCAGACACCGCTCGGCCTGGCCCAGGCGCTCAAGGACAACGGCGTCCCCGTCGTCGGCACGCCCCCGGAGGCCATCCACGCCGCCGAGGACCGCGGCGCCTTCGGCCGGGTCCTCGCCGAGGCCGGACTGCCCGCGCCCAAGCACGGCACGGCCACCACCTTCGACGAGGCCAAGGCCATCGCCGACGAGATCGGCTACCCGGTGCTGGTCCGCCCCAGCTACGTCCTCGGCGGGCGCGGCATGGAGATCGTGTACGACGAGGTCCGCCTCTCCTCGTACATCGCCGAGTCCACCGAGATCAGCCCCACCCGGCCCGTCCTGGTGGACCGCTTCCTCGACGACGCCATCGAGATCGACGTCGACGCGCTCTACGACGGCACGGAGCTGTATCTCGGCGGCGTCATGGAGCACATCGAGGAGGCCGGCATCCACTCCGGCGACTCGGCGTGCGCCCTGCCCCCGATCACCCTCGGCGGCTTCGACATCAAGCGGCTGCGCGCCTCCACCGAGGCCATCGCGCGCGGGGTCGGCGTCCGCGGCCTGATCAACATCCAGTTCGCGCTGGCCGGGGACATCCTCTACGTCCTGGAGGCCAACCCGCGCGCCTCGCGCACCGTGCCCTTCACCTCCAAGGCCACCGCCGTGCCGCTGGCCAAGGCCGCCGCCCGGATCTCGCTCGGCGCCACGATCGCCGACCTCCGTACGGAGGGCCTGCTGCCCGCCAACGGCGACGGCGGCACCCTCCCCATGGACGCGCCGATCTCCGTCAAGGAGGCCGTCATGCCGTGGTCCCGCTTCCGCGACATCCACGGGCGGGGCGTCGACACCGTCCTCGGCCCGGAGATGCGCTCCACCGGCGAGGTCATGGGCATCGACTCCGTCTTCGGCACGGCGTACGCCAAGTCGCAGGCAGGGGCGTACGGTCCGCTTCCCACGAAGGGCCGCGCCTTCATCTCCGTCGCCAACCGCGACAAGCGATCCATGATCTTCCCCGCGCGTGAACTGGTCGCCCACGGCTTCGAACTGCTCGCCACCTCCGGCACCGCCGAGGTCCTCCGGCGCAACGGCATCAACGCCCGCATCGTGCGCAAGCAGTTCGAGGGCACCGGGCCGAACGGCGAGAAGACCATCGTCCAGCTCATCCACGACGGCGAGGTCGACCTCATCGTCAACACCCCGTACGGCACCGGCGGCCGGCTCGACGGCTACGAGATCCGCACCGCCGCCGTGGCCCGCGGCGTCCCCTGTCTGACGACGGTGCAGGCGCTCGCGGCGGCCGTCCAGGGCATCGACGCCCTCAACCACGGCGACGTCGGCGTCCGTTCCCTCCAGGAACACGCCCAGCACCTCATCGCCGCCCGCGAGGACTAGGAGGAGCCTGCTCCCATGTACCGACTCTTCTTCCGGCTCTTCTTCCGACGGATGGATCCGGAGCAGGCCCATCAGCTGGCCTTCCGCTGGATCCGGTTCGTCGTCGGCGTCCCCGTCCTGCGCACCTTCGTCGCGGCGGCGCTGGCACCTCGTTACAAGGAGCTGCGCACCGAGGCCCTCGGGCTGCGGATGCACGGCCCCTTCGGACTCGCCGCCGGCTTCGACAAGAACGCCGTCGCCGTCGACGCCATGGCCATGCTCGGCTTCGACCACGTCGAGATCGGCACCGTCACCGGGCAGCCGCAGCCGGGCAACCCCCGGCAGCGGCTGTTCCGGCTGCCCGCCGACCGCGCCCTGATCAACCGCATGGGCTTCAACAACGACGGATCGGCCACC
This sequence comes from Streptomyces sp. NPDC006643, assembly GCF_042870175.1. Lineage (NCBI taxonomy): Bacteria > Bacillati > Actinomycetota > Actinomycetes > Kitasatosporales > Streptomycetaceae > Streptomyces > Streptomyces sp. NPDC006643. The sequence continues at coordinate 156,462 of NZ_JBIAHA010000010.1, forward strand.
GTCGCCCTGCGTCTCGCCACCCGCCGCGCCGTCTTCCGTACGACGGTCGGCGTCAACATCGGCAAGACCAAGACCGTGGCCCCCGACGCGGCGATCCGTGACTATGTGACGTCGACCGAGCGCCTGGCCGCGTACGCCGACTACCTCGTGGTGAACGTCTCGTCGCCCAACACCCCCGGCCTGCGCGACCTCCAGGCCGTCGACCAGCTGCGCCCGCTGCTGAGCGCCGTACGCGAGGCCGCCGACCGCGTCGTCACCGGACGGCGGGTCCCGCTGCTGGTCAAGATCGCCCCCGACCTCGCCGACGAGGACATCGACGCGGTCGCCGACCTGGCCGTCGAGCTGGGCCTGGACGGCATCATCGCCACCAACACCACCGTCGCGCGGCACGGCCTCGGCCTGAAGACGGCCCCCTCGCTGCTCGCCGAGACCGGCGGACTGTCCGGAGCGCCCCTCAAGGAGCGCTCGCTGGCGGTCCTGAGGCGGCTGTACGGGCGTGTGGGAGACCGGATCACCCTGGTCGGCGTGGGAGGCATCGAGAACGCCGAGGACGCCTGGCAGCGGATCCTCGCGGGCGCGACGCTCGTCCAGGGCTACAGCGCCTTCATCTACCAGGGCCCGTTCTGGAGCCGGGGCATCCACAAGGGGCTCGCCGCGCGCCTCGCCACCAGCGAGTACGCCACACTCGCCGACGCCGTCGGCGCCGACACCAGGAAGGTGCGCGCGTGAACGCACCCGCCGCCGAAGTCCGGCCCGCGCCCGACCCGTTCGGGGCCCGGCTGCGCCGCGCCATGGACACCCGGGGCCCGCTCTGCGTGGGCATCGACCCGCACAGCTCGCTGCTGCACGCCTGGGGTCTGAGCGACGACGTCGCGGGTCTGACGGCCTTCACCCGGACGGTCGTCGAGGCGCTGGCCGACCGCGTCGCCGTACTGAAGCCGCAGTCGGCCTTCTTCGAGCGGTTCGGCTCGCGCGGTGTCGCCGTCCTGGAGAAGGCAGTCGCCGAGGCGCGGGCCGCCGGTGCGCTCGTCCTGATGGACGCCAAGCGCGGTGACATCGGCTCCACCATGGCCGCGTACGCCGAGACCTACCTCGACAGGGGCAGCCCGCTCTTCTCGGACGCGCTCACGGTCTCGCCGTATCTCGGCTTCGGCTCGCTGCGGCCCGCCCTGGACGCGGCGCGCGCCGGCGGCTCCGGTCTCTTCGTGCTCGCCCTCACCTCCAACCCGGAGGGCGCGGAGGTCCAGCGGTCCACCACGGCGGACGGCCGGCCGCTCGCGCAGCTGATGCTCGATCACATGGCCGCGGAGAACTCCGGGGCGGCGCCGCTCGGTTCGGTCGGTGCCGTCGTCGGGGCGACCCTCGGCGAGGCCGGTGTGGATCTCGCCATCAACGGTCCGCTCCTCGCCCCCGGCATCGGGGCACAGGGGGCGACCCCCGCCGATCTTCCGGGGGTGTTCGGCGCGGCCGTCGGAAACGTGGTGCCGAGCGTCAGCCGCGGCGTACTGCGGCACGGTCCGGATGTTTACGCCCTGCGTGCGGCGGCGGAGCGGTTCAGCGACGAGGTCCGGACGGCGGTTGAGGGCGTGGTCCGGAGCGCTGACGGAGCGCGCTGAACCGGATTGAAGCAGAAAAGCGGGTTGTTTTGCCTGGAATGTCCTGGTCGAGCGATGCTGACCAGGACTTTTCGGCTGTTCTCGCTGACGAGAGCGGTCTTCAACGCTAGTCTCCGTCGAGAGCCAACGCGTGGAACCTTCGCTCGTTGCTCGCCCTGGTGTGGGGCGAACCAGTTCCTCACCGGTCCGTATCCGACAGTTCGACATCCGAGGTGACGTAGGCGTGGCTCTTCCGCCCCTTACCCCTGAACAGCGCGCAGCCGCGCTCGAAAAGGCCGCCGCGGCTCGCCGGGAGCGGGCCGAGGTCAAGAATCGACTCAAGCACTCCGGCGCTTCCCTCCACGAGGTCATCAAGAAGGGCCAGGAGAACGACGTCATCGGAAAGATGAAGGTCTCCGCCCTCCTCGAATCTCTGCCCGGCGTGGGCAAGGTCCGCGCCAAGCAGATCATGGAGCGGCTCGGCATCTCCGAGAGCCGGCGTGTGCGGGGTCTCGGCTCCAACCAGATCGCGTCGCTTGAACGCGAGTTCGGCGGCGGTGCCGCCTGACGTTCCCGGGCACTCCCGGGAACCTGGATAATCGCTGCATGGCACCAGAGGTACGTTCGCGGCTGACCGTGCTCTCCGGCCCCTCGGGGGTCGGCAAGAGCACGGTCGTCGCCCATATGCGCAAGGTCCACCCCGAGGTATGGCTCTCGGTGTCGGCCACCACCAGAAAACCGCGTCCCGGCGAACGTCATGGCGTCCAGTACTTCTTCGTCGGCGACGAGGAGTTCGACAAACTGGTCGCCAACGGCGAGCTGCTGGAATGGGCGGAGTTCGCGGGCAACCGCTACGGCACGCCGCGTCGCGCGGTGCTCGAACGCCTGGAGGCGGGCGAGCCCGTGCTCCTGGAGATCGATCTCCAGGGCGCGCGGCAGGTCAAGGACTCGATGCCGGACTCCCGGCTGGTCTTCCTCGCGCCGCCGAGCTGGGACGAACTGGTCCGCCGGCTGACCGGCCGGGGCACCGAGTCGCCCGAGGTGATCGAGCGCCGGCTGGAGGCCGCGAAGGTGGAGCTGGCCGCCGAGCCGGAGTTCGACATCTGCCTCGTCAACACCTCCGTCGAGGACGTGGCCCGCGAGCTGCTAGCCTTGATGGCAGTTGTCTGACCCCTGTCTGCTTTCGCGCAGCCGTCGGCAGCACCTCGCATTTCCTGTATTTCCCTGATTTATCTTCGGAAGGCAAGAGAGTGTCCTCTTCCATTTCCACGCCCGAGGGCATCATCAACCCGCCGATCGACGAGCTGCTTGAGGCCACGGACTCGAAGTACAGCCTCGTGATCTACGCGGCCAAGCGCGCGCGTCAGATCAACGCGTACTACTCACAGCTCGGCGAGGGCCTGCTCGAATACGTCGGTCCGCTGGTGGACACGCACGTTCACGAGAAGCCGCTCTCGATCGCCCTGCGTGAGATCAACGCGGGTCTGCTGACGTCCGAGGCCATCGACGGCCCGGCGCAGTAACGGCGACAGTTACTCATCCCACAGGCCCGGCAGCGCGACTGCCGGGCCTGTGGTGTGTCATAGGTGATGTCTCCCGGTGGGGGACGACGCAGCCATCCGAACGCGGGGAGACACGGTGGACCAGACGGAGCGGTCGGCGAAGACGCAGGACAGGCCGAAGGTCGTCCTGGGGGTGAGCGGCGGGATCGCCGCGTACAAGGCCTGCGAGCTGCTGCGCCGCCTCACCGAGTCGGGCCATGACGTACAGGTCGTACCGACCGCGGCGTCCCTGCACTTCGTCGGCGCCGCGACCTGGGCGGCGCTCTCCGGCCACCCCGTCTCCACCGAGGTCTGGTCGGACGTCCACGAGGTGCCGCACGTACGTATCGGCCAGTCCGCCGACCTCGTCGTCGTCGCCCCCGCCACCGCCGACATGCTGGCCAAGGCCGCCCACGGCCAGGCGGACGACCTGCTGACCAACACGCTCCTCACCGCGCGCTGCCCGGTGGTCTTCGCACCGGCCATGCACACCGAGATGTGGGAGCACCCCGCCACCCGGGCGAACGTCGCGACCCTCCGCGAGCGCGGAGCCGTCGTCATCGAGCCCGCCGTCGGCCGCCTGACCGGCGTCGACACAGGCAAGGGGCGGCTGCCCGACCCCGACGCGATCTTCGAGGTGTGCCGCCGGGTGCTGGCACGCGGTGTGAGCGAGCCCGACCTGGCCGGCCGGCATGTCGTGGTCTCGGCGGGCGGCACGCGCGAGCCGCTCGACCCCGTACGGTTCCTCGGAAACCGCTCCTCCGGCAAGCAGGGGTACGCCCTCGCCCGTACGGCGGCGGCCCGTGGCGCCCGTGTCACCCTCATCGAGGCCAACACCGGGCTGCCCGACCCGGCCGGAGTCGACATCGTGCGCGTCGGCACCGCCGTACAGCTGCGCGAAGCCGTCCTGAAAGCGGCTGCCGACGCCGACGCGGTGGTGATGGCCGCGGCCGTGGCCGATTTCCGCCCCGCCGACTACGCCACGGGCAAGATCAAGAAGAAGGACGGCCAGGAGCCGGCGCCCATCGTGCTGGTCCGCAACCCGGACATCCTCGCCGAGATCGGCACCGAGCGCGCCAGGCCCGGCCAGGTGATCGTCGGATTCGCCGCCGAGACGGACGACGTGCTGGCCAACGGCCGGGCGAAGCTGCGGCGCAAGGGCTGCGATCTGCTGGTCGTCAACGAGGTGGGGGAGCGCAAGACCTTCGGCGCCGAGGAGAACGAGGCGGTGATTCTCGCCGCGGACGGCGGCGAGACCCCGGTGCCGCACGGCCCCAAGGACGCCCTCGCCGACACGGTCTGGGATCTGGTCGTACCGGCATTCGGCTCCGCGTAGACGAACGGGACGTTAATTCTTCGTTCGCTCCTTCGGGCGGGGAAAAACGGCTCAAACCAGGTGTTCCAGGTCGGGATAGGGGACGATCGTCGTATCGCAGGACGGAGTGACACCCCTAACTCCACTCCCACAGTCCGAGACGTCTGGACCTTCCGAGCCGTCGGCCGGATAAACTGGCGGCGGAACGACGCGGGGCGCAGCTCCCCGGGCGTTCCGCCAAGGATCTAGCCAGCAGCCGCTGCAACCCCAGGGAGCGATGTGTCGCGCCGTCTGTTCACTTCGGAGTCCGTGACCGAAGGTCACCCCGACAAGATCGCTGACCAGATCAGCGACACCATTCTCGACGCGCTCCTGAGGGAGGACCCCACCTCACGCGTGGCGGTCGAGACCCTGATCACCACCGGCCTGGTGCATGTGGCCGGCGAGGTGACCACCAAGGCTTACGCGCCCATCGCGAAGCTCGTCCGCGACAAGGTGCTGGAAATCGGCTACGACTCCTCGAAGAAGGGCTTCGACGGCGCCTCCTGCGGCGTGTCGGTGTCCATCGGAGCGCAGTCCCCCGACATCGCCCAGGGCGTCGACACCGCCTACGAGAAGCGGGTCGGCGGTGTGGAGGACGAGCTGGACAAGCAGGGCGCCGGCGACCAGGGCCTGATGTTCGGCTACGCCTGCGACGAGACGCCCGAGCTGATGCCGCTCCCGATCCACCTCGCCCATCGGCTCTCGCGCCGGCTGTCCGAGGTCCGCAAGAACGGGACCATCCCGTACCTGCGCCCCGACGGCAAGACCCAGGTCACCATCGAGTACGACGGCGACAAGGCCGTCCGCCTCGACACGGTCGTCGTCTCCTCGCAGCACGCGTCGGACATCGACCTGGACTCGCTCCTGGCGCCCGACATCCGCGAGTTCGTCGTCGAGCACGTGATCAAGCAGCTCCTTGAGGACGGCATCAAGCTGGAGACCGAGGGCTACCGCCTGCTGGTCAACCCGACGGGCCGCTTCGAGATCGGCGGCCCCATGGGCGACGCCGGCCTCACCGGCCGCAAGATCATCATCGACACCTACGGCGGCATGGCCCGCCACGGCGGCGGCGCCTTCTCCGGCAAGGACCCCTCCAAGGTGGACCGCTCGGCTGCGTACGCGATGCGCTGGGTCGCGAAGAACGTGGTCGCGGCCGGCCTCGCCTCGCGCTGCGAGGTCCAGGTCGCGTACGCGATCGGCAAGGCCGAGCCGGTGGGCCTGTTCATCGAGACCTTCGGCACGGCGGCCGTCGACGTCGAGAAGATCGAGCAGGCCATCGCCTCGGTCTTCGACCTCCGCCCGGCCGCGATCATCCGCGACCTGGACCTGCTCCGCCCGATCTACGCCCAGACGGCGGCGTACGGCCACTTCGGCCGCGAGGAGGCGGACTTCACCTGGGAGCGCACGGACCGCGTGGACGCCCTGCGCGCGGCGGCCGGTCTGTAAGGCGCACACCGCACAGTGAGGGGGCGGGCCCCGGACACCACTGGTGTCCGGGGCCCGCTTCCGTCAGTCGGCGGGGCCGTCGCCGTCGTCCCGTGGCTCTGTCGGCCCCGGCGCGGGGCCGCTCTCCTCTGGAGGATCAGGCTTCGCGAAGTAGTGCCGGATCTCGGAGGCGGGATCGCCCTCGCGTTGGGCCAGCACCATGTCGACGTGCGCGGCCAGCAGCGGGACCTCCTTGTCGTCGGGTGACATCCCGGCAGCCTTGAGAAGCTGTTCGAAGGCGTGACCGAATCCCCGGTCCTGTTCGGTCGGCTGGGCCGGAATCCAGCTTCCCGGCGCTCCGTATGACTCGGGATCGTGTACTGCCGGTGGCACGAGGTGGCGCAGACGGTCGGAGATGTCCTCGTCGTTGGCCGCCGATGTGAGTTGTGCCAGCAGGCCGATGTCCTTCACGGTCGTGTCGACGCTGTCCTCGTTGCGATGCAGCCACCAGACGACCGCACTTCCGGTGTCCTTGAGCACGTCGTCCCCCAGGTAGGCCCGCCGGCTCTGCTCGTACTTGCGTTCGTGCTCCCAGACGTCCTCGTCCTTGCGCACGGCCGCGAGTGTGTCGAGACGTTCCTGGTCCCGCTCGGACAGTTCCAGCGTGACATCCAGGGCCATTGCCTCGACCCTGCCGGTGCTGTCGTCGCGCATCGTGGCCAGCGCTCCGTTGAGTTCGTGCTGTACGTATGAACTGCGGGCCGGGTGGCGGGCCTCCGAGACGCGACTGGCGCGTTCGAGGATGGAGTCGACGGCCAGTCCGCCGAGATTGACCAGAGGGGCCCCCGTGGGAGCGCTGAGCGGGCACCAGCGGACCGTGGCTGTGAGGAGAAAGTCGTAGTCCTCCATGGTGCTGGGAAGGGCGACACCGGTGATACGCAGTTCGCGCCGCTCGGCCGGCGGGATCGGCAGGTCGGGCTCCTGGAGGTACTGCGCCGGGAAGGGATCCCTGTGCCGGTTCGCCAGTCGCAGAGCCGCAGCCGGAACAACGGCCAGTACGAGGACCGACGTGGCCCACGCCCACGTGGGCCAGTGCGTCGCGTAGCCGACGATGGCGACGACCAGGGCGAAGATGACAGTGATGAGGACCGTGACGGTCTTCTGGCCTGATCTCATCTCGTCTCCCGCGCTGTCGGGGGCTGGTGATGTGTTGCCGCGGGCATCTTTCGGAGCACGCGGCCGGCGAGGTCCGCCGCTTCGGCGTGCGGCACGGACGCGGGCGCCGTCCAGGCCAGAGCCGCGTTGTACAGCGACGCGAGCCGGTCACCACGCCGGTCGCAGGCGGCGATCAACGTGTCTATGAGCACATCGAAGCTGGCGGGCTCGGCGCAGGCCGTGCTGAACCAGCCGTGCACGGACGTGGTCCACTCCTCGGCGGGAGCGATGCTGAACACGGCGGCCCATCCGGTGGTGAGGTCGTTCCGCACTCCTGATTCGGAGATCAGCGGGTGGCCGCGCGTGCCTGCGTCGGTCAGTGGTCCGGGTGCGCTGTGCTCAAGGAAGAAGCTGACATCTTCTCTCGCGTGCTTTCTGACCGCCCCTTCGTATGCGACCGGTCCCAAGTAGCTCCCCAGCCGGGACAGCAGGCGACGGCGGAGGCGGTGATCATCGGCCGTGAGGTGGAGCAGGGCCGGTCGGGCCATGATGCTGTGCTTCTCCCGGCGGGCAAGCTGGTGGAGGCGGACCAGGGCCGCGTTCGGATGACTGACCGCCATGTCGTCACGACAGACATCGACGAGGACTTTCCGTCGCCCGGGGGGCAGCCGGTCGTCGATGGACCAGTTATAGACCGAACTGCGGAACTCGCGTCCGAATTCACGGTCGTGCAGGCCCCGGATGAGAGCCGTGGCCGCCCCGTGAAGTTGAGTTCCGTTCTTGTCGGTGCGGGACCAGCGTTCGACCAGGATCAGCAGGTCCTGGGGGCGTCGGCAGGCCAGTGTCTGTTCGGCGAAGCGTGTGACCAGCGCCTCGCGGTCCGTATCGCCCAGTTCCGGTAGGGCCAGTGCGTCGCCCACCCAGTCCCGCAGGGTCTCTCGCAATTGCGGAAAATCGTTCCATACGCACGCCCGGACCGCGACGTCCAGACCCAACTCGGCGAAGTGGACCCGTCCCGAGGCGTCGATCTGCACGCGCAACGGCTGCAGCCGCTTGGACAGGAGCGGGTGTTGCAGGGCGGGGCGCTTCGACGCCGTCGGATCGGCGGCTTCGAGCAACAGAGCGGCGGCCCGGTGCACTGCGTCCGCACGCGCGCCCTGCAACATGGCAGCGGCGAGAAGGAGGGCCCGCGCGGACTGGTTCCGGACCTTGGCGAGGAGGTCCGCCGCGCCCGCCGGCTGCCCTTGCAGCGCATCGAGGGCCGTGTCGCACGCCCCCGGGAAGTCGTCCCCGTCGCGGTGTGCCTGACAGACGTACTGCGCGAAAGTGGCGACCTCGGCGAGAGGACGTCGCTGGACCAGGAACTTCTCCAGCGCGGTGGGGGCGGTGTCGGTGAGGGTCGGATCGATGCCCGCCACGCGCAGATGACGCTTGACGATATCCAGCTCCATGCCTGGCGGGCGTGTGATCACGAAGCGCAGACGCGTCAGCTCGGGGCTGAGGCGGCGTGCGACTCCACGAGGCAGAATCACTACCAGCTTGGCCCGGCGTAGTCGGACCGACTCACGAAACTCCGAGAGTTCGGGTTCGACCTTCTGCCAGACGTCGTCGCTCGACCGGGACAGGTCGAGCAGCAGCCGGTCCTCGTCACCGATCGACTCGGGGTCCAACTGCCTTGAGGAGCCTTCTTCCTCACGTAGCAGCACTTCGTGGAGCGACTTCCCGCCGTGTTCGATCCGCACGAGCAGCATTCTTGCGGCGGCGTTACGGCCGTCGCCGTGCTCGCCGTCCAAGAGAACCGTGTTCTGTTCCCGCAGCTTTTCGAACGCCTCGATGAAGCCCTCAGGGTTCTCGAAGTGGTCGCGCAGCCAGTTGAGTTCCTCCTCGGCGAGGGCCCTGGGTGTCCTGCCCTTGGGGTCCTTCGACAGCGGGCCCATGTCTTGCAGATAGTTGTGGATGTGCTGGTCGCCGGGCCCTGTGTTGACGGTGCCTTGGGAAGTTCCGATGTGGGTCGTCGGCGCCGCCCTCATCGATCGCCGTCCTGGCGGTGACGCCCGGTGCCGAACGTATTGCGGTTGCCGCCGTCGTGCTGGTCCCCGGCCACGTACGAGGCGCCGTCACCCGACAGGTGTGGGGCGTGATGATTCTGGTTGCCCGACCCGGTGTTGACGGGCCCGTGAGAGTTCTTGATGATCGTGCCGCCGATATCGCCGGTTACCTCGTGGGCCTGGACAGCCGGCCCGCCGTTCGCGTCACCCATCGAGTTGTGCGCGGTGCCGGGAGCGGGCGATCGCGTGCTCTTGTCTGCTTGCTCCACCCGTCCGAGTGCGGGGACCTGCTCCACCACGGCGTCTCCGATGTGCAGCAGGTCGTGCTTCACGTTCTGGCTGTCGTAACGGATCGAGTGGTAGCGAGCGAGTTTGCGGAGCGCTGTCGGCAGCGTGGCGGCGCTGAGGCGCTCGGTCCGGCGGCCCACGAGCACCGGAATGACGGGGATCGCGCAACGGAACGCCTCCAGGATCTCCCGGCGTACCCAGTCGCCTCGCTGGTGCAGGCGCGGAGAGTCGGCCCAGTGTTCACCGATCACCGCGATCAGCACGGAGCTGGTCCTGACGCCTGCCAACAGTTTGTCGTCGAACAAGGAGCCCGCTGGGATGGCTGAACTCGCACGGAAGACCCGCTCCTCGCCGAAGCGCGCGGAGAGCCCTTGTTCGAGGGCCACCGCCGTCTGCTCTCCGTCGCCTGTGCGGTAGTTGATGAACACCTCGGCCATGACGTGCAGTCCTTTCGTCGGATCTACAGGGGCTGTGCGGCAGGGGAGAGCGCGAAGGCGAGCAAGGGGGCGAGTTCTCTGACGGCCGCGTTGCGCGGGTGTCGACCGAGCGTGTGAGAGAGCCGGCGCAGGTCAAGGGCGATGGTTGCCGAGCCGACCGTGTGCGCGGCGCTCAGCAGGTCGTGGGTCAGATCGCAGGCGTGGTCGATCTCACCGGCCAGTGCGTGTGCCAGGGCCTGACGTGCGCCGTATCTCGCACGAGTGCGCAGTGCATGGGCCGGGATCCGGCCCATTTCCTGGTCGAAGACACGCGCCGCCTGGCGAGGGCGGCCCAGATCCAGCAGGCACCATCCGGTGATCATCGACACCGGATCGCTGAGGTTTGTCGTTCCCAGCACGGGCGCCGAGCCGTTCGCGACATCCTCGGCAAGCAGGTCGCGGGCGCGGTCCAGCCTTCTCCTACAGGCGTCGTGGTCGCCCGCGAGCGCGTGGCCCTGAGCCTCGCGCTGTGCGGCGAGGCCGAGCACGCGGCTCGGTAATCGGCGTGACCGCACGCCCTGAGCGAGGGCGATGGTCTCGGAAGCATCGCCTCGGTAGTAGGCGATGAGGCCCCGGCGTACCAAGGCGTACGAGGCGAGAGCGCTGTCACTGGTGGCTTGGGCGACCTCCACAGCATGCTCGGTCCAGCGCAGTGCGGCTTCCTCCTGGCCGGCCTCCTGTGCCATCCATCCGGCGAACTCGGCGTACCGCGCGCACAGGACGAGCAGACTGTTTCCGGTGCGGCTACCGCTTCGGGCGGCCAGCGCGCGGAGCGCTCTCGTCTGCTCCCCGAGCGCTGGCAGTACGGCTCCCGGCGGCACCGTCTGCCCCAGCCGTCGGAACTGGTCGAACAACGCGCGGGAGGCGTCGAGCAGCGTCCCGTCGGCGGCGGCCTCCATGGTGGGCCGATGATCCGGCAGGGCGGTCCCGAAGACGGAGGCCGCACCCGCGGTGAGCACCTGCCGCCGGGCGGGCGGGGCATCGCCGTACGAGGCGGTGGCGACCTGGTTGCCGGATGGACCGCACGCGGCGCCGTCGGCATGTGGCTTGTCCGTGACGAGGCCGCTGAGCCTGCCGCCCGCCTCCAGCGCCGCGTCGCAGAGGCGGGCCAGTTCCGGCGCCGGCGGTTTGTGGCCCCGCTCGACCTTGCTGATCTGCCCCTTGCTGTAGTGCACGCGTTTGGCGAGCTGTACGAGGGTCAATCCGGCGTCCAGCCGGGCCCGCCGCAATGCGCTCCCGAACGTGACTGACTGTTCCAGCACGTGCTCCCCCTGATACCGGTCGTGTCTGGGTCCTTGCCTGTCTGGCGCCGGGCGTCTGCCAGCGTTCCGTCGCCGTACCGGTCCGACAAGAAGGACGGCGGAGTTTCCTGTTTCCCTTTCGGAGGCAACCCGACAGCGCCGAACGTGTCGAGACGGCGATATCGGCCACGGGCAGCGGTGTCGGTGGGGTCTGGTAAGAATTTGGCTGTGAGCAGCGACGACGAGCATGCCGAGGAGTCCGCCGGGGGCGGTGGGCCGGAGCAGCTCGCGTTTATTCGGGAGACCGTGCGGGCCGCCAAGGTGCCGCGGGCCAAGCCGCGGACGTGGCGGGGGGCGCCGTTGGCGGGGGAGTTGCCCGTCGCGCGGGTGGTGGTGAACAAGGGGGTGCTGCATCTTGATCAGTTTTTCGACTACGCCGTGCCCGAGGAGCTGGACGAGGCCGCGCAGCCCGGGGTGCGGGTGCGGGTGCGGTTCGGGGCCGGTTCGGGGCAGGTGCGGGGTGGGCGGCGCGAGGGCGGGCGGCTGATCGACGGGTTCGTCGTCGAGCGGCGGGCCGAGTCCGACTACGCGGGGCCGCTCGCCGCGCTGGCCGGTGTGGTGTCGCCGGAGCCGGTGCTCGGCCCCGAGCTGCTGGGACTCGCGCGCGCCGTCGCCGACCGCTACGCGGGAAGCCTCGCCGACGTACTGCAACTGGCCGTGCCGCCCAGGAACGCGCGCGCGGAGGCCAAGCCGTCCCCCGAACCGCTGCCCGCGCCGGACAGGCCGGAGCCGGGCACCTGGCAGCGGTACGCGAAGGGGCCCGCCTTCCTGGACGCGCTCGCCGAGGGGGGCTCCCCGCGCGCCGTGTGGATCGCGCTGCCCGGACCGCACTGGGCGGACGAGCTGGCGCGGGCCGTCGCCGCGACGCTCGCCTCGGGGCGCGGCGCGCTCGTCGTCGTGCCGGACGGCCGGGTGGCGGGGCGGGTGGACGCCGCGCTCACCGCCCTGCTCGGCGACGGACACCACGCGCTGCTCACCGCCGAGGCGGGTCCGCAGAAGCGGTACGGCCAGTGGCTCGCCGTCCGGCGTGGCGCGGTGCGGGCCGTCGTGGGGACCCGGGCCGCCATGTTCGCCCCCGTACGGGATCTGGGGCTCGTCGCCATCTGGGACGACGGCGACTCCAGCCACAGCGAACAGCACGCGCCGCTGCCCCACGCCCGGGAGGTCCTGCTGCTGCGCGCCGCGCACGACAGGTGCGCCTTCCTGCTGGGCAGCACGGGCTGCACGGTGGAGGCGGCCCAACTGGTCGAGACGGGCTGGGCGTTGCCCATGACCGCCGACCGGGAGCGGCTGCGCGGCGCCGCGCCGCTGGTGCGGACCGTCGGCGACGCCGAACTGGCCCGGGACGAGGCCGCGCGCGCCGCCCGGCTGCCGAGTCTCGCCTGGCAGGCCGTCAGGGACGGGCTCAAGAGCGGCCCGGTCCTCGTACAGGTCCCACGGCGCGGCTATGTGCCCCGGCTCGGCTGCGAGCGCTGCCGGGCGCCCGCCCGGTGCCGCCACTGCGCGGGCCCCCTGGAGGCGCCCGAGCAGCGGGAGTTGCACTGCGCCTGGTGCGGGCGCGGCGAGCCGGACTGGCGCTGCGCGGAGTGCGGCGGTACGCGGCTGCGTGCCAGCGTCGTGGGGGCGCGGCGGACGGCCGAGGAGCTGGGCCGGGCGTTCCCCGCCGTCCCGGTGCGCACGTCGGGCCGGGACCATGTCCTCGACACCGTGCCCGGCCGCCCCGCGCTGGTGGTGAGCACGCCCGGCGCCGAACCGGTCGCCGACGGCGGCTACGCGGCGGCGCTGCTCCTCGACGGCTGGGCGATGCTGGGCCGGCCGGACCTGAGGGCGGGGGAGGAGGCGCTACGGCGCTGGCTGCACGCCGCGTCGCTGGTCCGGGGGCAGGACGACGGCGGGACGGTCGTGGTCGTCGCCGAGCCGACGCTGCGGCCCGTGCAGGCGCTCGTACGGTGGGATCCGGTGGGCCACGCCCAGCGCGAGCTGGCCGAGCGGGCGGAGCTGGGCTTTCCGCCGGTCTCCCGGATGGCGGCGGTGACCGGCGGGCCAGAGGCGGTGGCCGCGTTCCTGACCGCCGCCGAACTGCCGCCCGACGCCGAGGTGCTGGGGCCCGTCCCGCTGCCGGTCACGGATCCGGCGCGGCCCCGCAGGACGGGTGACCCGCCCCCGGGCGAGGTGTGGGAGCGCGCGCTGCTGCGGGTGCCGCAGGGCAGCGGCGCGGCGCTGGCGGCGGCCCTGAAGTCGGCGCAGGCCAGCCGGCTGGCCCGGGGCGGCGGTGACCCGGTGCGGATCCGGATCGACCCTCCCGACATCGGCTGATGTGCCCGGCGGGCCGGTCCGGACGGCGATGGACCCGGTGCCGGTGCCGGCACCGATGGCGGCCTGGTCCCGGGTGCCGGACCCGCCACCTGCGCGGGGCGGGTCCGGCGGTCGCGGGATCAGCCGTTGCGCGGGCCGGGGAACGCCCCCGGGCGTGCCTCCTCGCGGAGCGGCTGCGCCGCCACCGCCGGCTGCGGTGGCATCGACCGGGCCGCGGGCACGGCCGGGACGACGCCCTGCGCGGGGTCCTGCGGACGGTCCCCCTCGGTGACGGCCGCCTGCTGGGCGGCCCGCCGCGTACCGTAACGGCGGTGCACCGCCTGCTTGGTGACACCCAGCGCCGAGCCGACCGCGTCCCACGAGAAGCCCAGCGAGCGATCGAAGTCCACGGCCGCCGTCACCAGGCTCTCGACACTGTCCCGCAGTTCCTGGGCGAGACGGACGGTCGGGGCTGGCGCCCGGCCGTAGACGACGAAGCCCGTCGACGGGCCTGAGCGGCGCGGGCGGTAGACGTTGCCCAACTGGGCTGTGAGAGTGCGCAATGCGTCCACCTGCCGGCGGACGCGCTCGATGTCCCGCACCAACAGGTGCAGATTTGCCCGGGCTTGTGCGTCGTGGGTTGCGTGGTCGGCCATGAACAAGCCTCTCGAACCGGCGTTGAAACGGATCGGGCCGCACCGGGCGGCCCGTTTGTGGTCAATCTCTCTTGACAACGCGCCACCGGCCGTTGTGGTCACGCTGCGGGGGCGTATGCGCATATGCGCGGGGCGTACGGGCTCCCGTACGCCCCCTGCCCCGCCCGGTCCGCCGGCCGCTGCCCGGGCCCATAGACTGGTGCGCTGTCCGTCCCCGACCGCGCCGGTGCCCGACGCCCGACGGACCGCAAGCCGCACGAGAGAGCGAGGAAGTCCCGCAGTGAAGCTCGTCTTCGCAGGCACCCCCGAGGTCGCCGTACCCGCCCTGGACGCACTGATCGCCTCCGACCGGCACGAGGTCGCCGCCGTCGTCACCCGCCCCGACGCGCCCTCCGGCCGGGGCCGCAGGCTTGTCGCCAGTCCGGTCGCGGAGCGCGCCGAAGAGGCGGGCATCGAGATCCTCCGGCCGGCCAAACCCCGTGACGAGGCGTTCCTGGCCCGGCTGCGCGAGATCGCCCCCGACTGCTGCCCCGTCGTCGCCTACGGCGCGCTGCTGCCGCGCGTCGCCCTCGACGTCCCGGCCCACGGCTGGGTGAATCTGCACTTCTCGCTGCTGCCCGCCTGGCGCGGCGCCGCCCCCGTGCAGCACGCGGTGATGGCCGGTGACGAGACGACCGGCGCCGCCACCTTCCTCATCGAGGAAGGGCTCGACTCCGGTCCGGTGTACGGCGTGATCACCGAGAACGTACGGCCCACCGACACCAGCGGCGACCTGCTGACCCGGCTCGCCTTCGCCGGCGCCGGGCTGCTCGCCGCGACCATGGACGGCATCGAGGACGGCACGCTCAAGGCCGTACCGCAGCCCGCCGAAGGCGTCACCCTCGCGCCCAAGCTCACCGTCGAGGACGCGCGGGTCGACTGGACGGCGCCCGCGCTGCGCGTCGACCGCGTCGTACGCGGCTGCACCCCCGCGCCCGGTGCCTGGACCCTCTTCCGCG
Organism: Streptomyces sp. NPDC006643; assembly: GCF_042870175.1. Taxonomy (NCBI): domain Bacteria; kingdom Bacillati; phylum Actinomycetota; class Actinomycetes; order Kitasatosporales; family Streptomycetaceae; genus Streptomyces; species Streptomyces sp. NPDC006643. Next base: position 171,597 of record NZ_JBIAHA010000010.1, read on the forward strand.
GCGAGCGCCTCAAGCTGATCCAGGTCGCGCCGGCGACCGACCGCACCGACCTGGCGCCGGGCGAGCCCGCCGTCGGCAAGAACTCCGTGCACGTCGGCACCGGCTCGTACGCCGTCGAACTGCTCTGGGTCCAGCCGCAGGGCAAGAAGCCGATGCGGGCCGCCGACTGGGCCCGCGGCGTGCGGATCGCGGCCGGTGAACGGCTCGGCGCGGCCGACGGCGCCGCGGACGTACGCTGAAAGCGTTCGACCTTCCACAAGCACCCCCCTCACGCGTAGAACCTTTGCGGAGCACCTTTGAACGAGCAGGCCCGTCGCCGTCCCGGCAAGACCTACCGCCGTCCCAAGAAGGATCCCGTGCGGATCCTCGCCTTCGAGGCACTGCGGGCCGTCGACGAACGCGCCGCCTACGCCAACCTCGTCCTCCCGCCCCTCCTCAAGAAGGCGCGCGAGGCCGGCGACTTCGACACCCGTGACGCGGCCCTCGCCACCGAGCTGGTCTACGGGACGCTGCGCCGCCAGGGCACGTACGACGCGATCATCTCCGCCTGCATCGACCGCCCGCTGCGCCAGGTCGACCCGCCCGTGCTGGACGTACTCGCCCTCGGCGCCCATCAGTTGCTCGGCACCCGCATCCCCACCCACGCCGCCGTGTCGGCGAGCGTGGAGCTGGCGCGTGTCGTCCTCGGCGACGGGCGCGCCAAATTCGTCAACGCCGTTCTGCGGAAGATCTCCAAGGACGACCTCGACACCTGGGTGGAGCGCGTCGCACCGCCGTACGACGAGGACGCCGAGGACCATCTCGCCGTCGTCCACTCGCACCCCCGCTGGGTCGTCTCCGCGCTCTGGGACGCGCTCGGCGGCGGCAGGGGCGGCATCGAGGACCTGCTCGAAGCGGACAACGAACGCCCCGAGGTGACGCTCGTCGCGCGCCCCGGCCGGATCTCCGCCGACGACCTCCTCGACGCACTCGGCGAGGAGTCGGGCCTGCCGGGACGCTGGTCCCCCTACGCGGTACGGCTCACCGAGGGCGGTGAGCCGGGTGCCATCGAGGCGGTACGCGAGGGGCGGGCCGGAGTCCAGGACGAGGGCAGCCAGCTCGTCGCCGTGGCACTCGCCGACGCGCCGCTGGACGGGACCGACGAACGGTGGCTCGACGCCTGCGCCGGCCCCGGCGGCAAGGCCGCGCTGCTCGCCGCGCTGGCCGCCGGACGCGGCGCGCACCTGCTCGCCGCCGAGAAGCAGCCGCACCGGGCGCGCCTCGTCGAGCGGGCGCTCGCGGGCAACCCCGGCCCGTACCAGGTCATCACCGCCGACGGCACCCGCCCGCCGTGGCGCCCCGGCGTCTTCGACCGCGTCCTCGTCGACGTCCCGTGCACCGGACTCGGCGCCCTGCGCCGGCGCCCGGAGGCCCGCTGGCGGCGGCGGCCCGAGGACCTGGAGGGCTTCGCGCCGCTCCAGCGGTCACTGCTGCGCGAGGCGCTGAGAGCCGTACGCGTGGGCGGAGTCGTCGGCTACGCGACGTGCTCCCCGCATCTCGCCGAGACACGCACCGTCGTGGACGACGTGCTCAAGGGCAGGGGCGGCCCCGCCGCCGAGGCCGAGTGGATCGACGCCCGGCCGCTGATGCCCGGTGTCCCCGCGCTCGGGGACGGACCCGACGTCCAGCTGTGGCCGCATGTGCACGGCACGGACGCGATGTATCTGGCGCTCCTGCGGCGTACGGCCTGAGGGTCCGAGCGGGGCCGGATCGGGGTCGCAGCGGCGGGGTCCGCGTGCCGTACGGTCCGCGCGCCGGGGCGCTCCCGTCCACGGGACCGTGCGCCCCGACCCCGCCCACAGAACGGTGAATCGCACACGCACCCGCTGAATCGCGAGGATTGCGCGGACTGTGCCCGTCTCCGGGCCCGATGACCGGCGAACGAGGCCGGGAAGTCGCCCGGAGCATGGCAGGCTTGGCACATGGCTCAGATCAACCCCAGCATCCTGTCCGCCGATTTCGCCCGTCTGGCCGAAGAGGCGAAAGCCGTCGACGGCGCCGACTGGCTCCATGTCGATGTGATGGACAACCACTTCGTGCCCAACCTGACCCTCGGTGTCCCGGTCGTCGAAGCGCTCGCCCGCGCGACGAACACCCCGCTGGACTGCCATCTGATGATCGAGTCGCCCGACCGCTGGGCGCCGGCGTTCGTCGAGGCGGGCGCCGGTTCGGTCACCTTCCACGCGGAGGCGGCGGCGGCCCCCGTCCGGCTGGCGCGCGAGATCCGCGCCAAGGGCGCGCGCGCCTCGATGGCGCTGAAGCCGGCGACGCCCGTCGAGCCCTACGAGGACCTTCTTCCCGAGCTGGACATGCTGCTGATCATGACCGTCGAACCGGGCTTCGGCGGACAGGCGTTCCTGGACATCATGCTGCCGAAGATCCGCCGTACCAGGGAGCTGATCTCCAAGCACGGACTGGAGCTGTGGCTCCAGGTCGACGGCGGAGTCTCCGCCGAGACGATCGAGCGGTGCGCCGAGGCGGGCGCCGACGTCTTCGTGGCGGGTTCGGCCGTGTACGGGACGGACGACCCGGCCGCCGCCGTACGGATGCTGCGCAACCAGGCCGACGAGGCGACGGCCTCGGCCGGCTGGGCCTGTGCCCACTGATCCACAACACCACGCGGCCGACGGGCCACGGCTTCATGAACGCCGCCCAACCGGGCTGATCAAGGACCGCCGAATCTGACAGGATGAGAGCGCGTCCAGAGTGTGAACAGCAGTGAGGAGATCGCGGTGTCTGGTATGTCGGCGGGTCGGCCGGCCCTGCGCATGGGACCCGCGGAATTGGTGCAGGCGGCGGCCATGGCCCGGCGCTTCTACCTGGAGGGCAAGTCCAAGATCCAGATCGCCGAGGAGTTCGGCGTCAGCCGCTTCAAGGTGGCCCGGGTCCTGGAGACCGCGCTCGAACGCGACCTGGTGAGGATCGAGATCCGGGTCCCCGCCGAGCTGGACGCGATGCGTTCCGACGCCCTGCGCGCCCGCTACGGCCTGCGGAACGCCGTGGTCGTGGAGTCGCCCGCCGAGGCCGCCGACGAGTCGCCCGACCCCGAGAACCTCGGCGAGGTCGCGGCCGACCTCCTCGGCGAGCTGGTCGTCGAGGGCGACGTCCTCGGCCTGGCCTGGGGCCGCTCCACCATCCACATGGCCGCGGCCCTCGACCGGCTGCCGCCCTGCACCGTCGTCCAGCTGACCGGTGTGTACGACGCGGGCACCGCCGAGCGCGGCTCCGTCGAGGCCGTACGGCGCGCCGCCCAGGTCTCCGGCGGCGAGGCGCATCCGATCTACGCTCCGATGCTGCTGCCCGACCCGGCGACGGCCGCCGCGCTCCGCGCCCAGCCCGGGATCGCCCGCGCCTTCGAGTACTTCGACAAGGTCACCGTCGCCGCCGTCTCCATCGGCTCCTGGGAGGCCGGCATCTCCACGGTCCACGACATGCTCTCCGACGAGGAGCGCTCGCACTACGCGTCCCTCGGCGTGGAGGCCGAGATGTCCGCGCACCTCTTCGACGCGGAGGGCCGGCGGGTCGGCCGTGACCTGGGCGAGCGGTGCATCACCGTCGAGGCGGACCGGCTGCGCCGTATCCCCGAGGTCGTCGCCATCGCGGGCGGTCAGCGCAAGGGCGCGGCCATCGGAGCCGTCCTGCGCTCCGGACTCGTCACCAGCCTGGTCACCGACACCGCGGCGGCCGACTTCCTGCTGCACGACTTCGAGCCCGGCCCGCGCCCGGCCCTGGACCGCGCGGACCCGGACGCCGAGTGAGTCCGGAGGGCTCCGGCGCCCTCGGGCGAAGCTACGAAGGCTCCCGGCCCCGGTCGGCCGATGGTACGGAAAGCACTCCGCCGGTTCGCCAGAAACGCGTGCCATCGGCGATGATGACGTAGGAGCCGCAGCCGGGACCGTCACCGGTCGGAGCTGACTCCCCACCCGCCCTTTCCGTAGAACCGCAGGTGAGAGAGTCGGTATGCGTTTCCTCAACGATCTGAAGCCGCCGTACGACCTGACGTACGACGATGTGTTCATGGTGCCGAGCCGGTCGGCCGTCGGCTCCCGGCAGGGCGTCGACCTCGCCGCACCCGACGGCACCGGCACCACCATCCCCCTTGTCGTCGCCAACATGACGGCGATCGCGGGCCGCCGCATGGCGGAGACCGTCGCCCGGCGCGGTGGCCTGGTCGTCATCCCCCAGGACATCCCGATCGAGGTCGTCACCGAGGTCGTCGGCTGGGTCAAGACACGCCATCTCGTGCTCGACACCCCGATCATCCTGGCCCCGACGCAGACCGTCGGCGACGCCCTGTCCCTGCTGCCCAAGCGGGCGCACGGTGCCGGGATCGTGGTCGACGAGGATCTGCGACCTCTGGGGGTCGTCACCGACCACGACCTGACCGGGGTCGACCGCTTCACCCAGCTGTCCGAGGTCATGTCGAAGGACCTGCTGCTCATCGACGCCGACATCGACCCGAGCGAGGCGTTCGACCGGCTCGACGGGGCCAACCGCAAGCTGGCACCGGCCGTCGACGCCGGCGGCAAGCTGGTCGGCATCCTGACCCGCAAGGCCGCGCTGCGCGCGACGCTCTACACCCCCGCCACCGACGCGGACGGCCGGCTGCGTATCGCCGCGGCCGTCGGCATCAACGGCGACGTCGCGGGCAAGGCCAAGCAACTCCTCGACGCGGGCGTCGACACGCTCGTCGTCGACACCGCGCACGGCCACCAGGAGTCGATGCTCACGGCGATCAGGGCCGTCCGGGCGCTCGACCCGAAGGTGCCGATCGTGGCGGGCAACATCGTGGCCGCCGAGGGCGTACGCGATCTCATCGAGGCCGGCGCCGACATCATCAAGGTCGGTGTGGGCCCCGGCGCCATGTGCACCACCCGCATGATGACCGGTGTGGGCCGGCCGCAGTTCTCCGCCGTGCTGGAGTGCGCGGCCGAGGCGAAGAAGTACGGCAAGCACGTCTGGGCGGACGGCGGTGTCCGTCACCCGCGCGATGTCGCCATGGCGCTGGCCGCCGGCGCGTCGAACGTGATGATCGGTTCCTGGTTCGCCGGTACGTACGAATCGCCCGGCGACCTCCAGCAGGCCGCCGACGGACGGCTCTACAAGGAGTCCTTCGGCATGGCGTCGGCACGCGCCGTACGCAACCGTACGAGCGAGGAGTCGGCGTACGACCGCGCCCGCAAGGCGCTCTTCGAGGAGGGCATCTCCACCTCGCGGATGTTCCTCGATCCGTCGCGGCCGGGTGTCGAGGACCTGATCGACTCGATCATCGCCGGGGTCCGCTCCGCGTGCACCTACGCCGGAGCGAACTCGCTGGAGGAGTTCGCGGAGAAGTCGATCGTCGGCGTCCAGAGCGCGGCCGGTTACGCGGAGGGCAAGCCCCTCCATGTGAGCTGGGGTTAGGCCCTGTCCGGCGGACAGGATCCGGTCCTCCTTCGGATCTTCCCGCTCGATCCGCACGTTTTTTCGGCGCCTTCGAAGTGTCCGACGGCAGTTCCGGTTGGGCCGCCCATACGCCTGTGACCAGGCGCTTTCCCTCGTCCGCAGTACGCCGTCCCGGTCGACGCGGCCATGTCGACCGGGACTTGGCACAACCCGTTCGCGAATCGGGGGACATGACTGGGTTCGGTCTGGGTACACGGGCAGTGCACTGTCCACGGAGCAGGGGAGGACACAGTGTCCACGGCGAGCACAGTCCCGACCGACAGCACTCGGTACGGAACTCACCAGGCCGACTTGGCGGAGCTTGGCCTTCCGTATGTGGAGTGCCCGGGGGACGTGGCACCCAAGGACGCACGGGAGATCTCACGGATCTTCTTCGTCCGGCTGGCGGAACTGGAAGAGGGCACGCACGAGCACAGTTACGTCCGCAACACCCTGATCGAGCTCAACCTGGCCCTGGTGCGGTACGCGGCGACCCGCTTCCGGAACCGCTCCGACCAGATGGAGGACATCGTCCAGGTCGGCACCATCGGCCTGATCAAGGCGATCGACCGCTTCGAGCTGAGCCGCGAGGTCGAGTTCGCGACGTTCGCCGTCCCCTACATCGTCGGTGAGATCAAGCGTTTCTTCCGTGACACCAGCTGGGCGGTGCACGTACCGCGCCGGCTCCAGGAGCTGCGGATCGACCTGGCCAAGGCGACGGACGAACTGTCGCAGCAGCTGGACCGCGCGCCGACGACGTCCGAACTCGCCGAGTATCTGAACCTGGACGAGAACGAGATCATCGAGGGCGTCGTCGCGAGCAACGGCTACACCGCCGGCTCGATCGACATGCCGTCGGACGACACCGCCGAGTCCTCGTCCCCGCTCTCCGACCGACTCGGCGCGCCCGACGCGCAGTTGGAGGCGGCCGAGAACGTGCAGGCGCTCAAGCCGCTGATCGACGAACTGGACGACCGCGAGAAGTGGATCCTCCAGATGCGCTTCGGCGCGGAGATGACGCAGTCGGAGATCGGACAGGAGCTGGGCGTCTCCCAGATGCATGTGTCGCGACTGCTGTCCCGGATCACCGGGCGGCTGCGGGAGGGCCTGCTCGCCGTGGAGTGACCGGCCCGGCGCGTATGTCCTTACGCGCACGCGTCCTACACCGCATATGTCCTTACACGTACGTGTGGAGGGGACGACCCGGAACATCGGGTCGTCCCCTCCACTTCGGTACTCCACACCGTCGGCGGACGGACCCGTCGGACGGCGGACAGGCAAGTCGGACGGCGAACAGGTCCGTCGGGTCAGATATGGGTCGGAGTCACCGGACGGTCCCAGACCGCCTGTACCCGCTTGCCCTCGGGCAGCGGCCGGATCTCCACCCGGTTCGCCAGCTTCCGCACCATGTGCCAGCCGAAACCGCCACCGCCGCCGAAGTCGGGGTCGCGCGGAACGGGCATCTGAGGGTTCGGATCGTCGAGCTCCACGATCAACGACTCCTGCGCGGCCGTCAGATGGAGCCGCCACCAGTCCGGGGCGTGCCGAATCGCGTTCGAGACGAGTTCGGAGACGACGAGGAGCACCGCGTCCAGGTCGGCCCAAGGGCAGTGCCGCGCCAGGAAGTCGGCCGCCGCCTCCCGGGCGGACGCGGTGTCCCGGTGCGGCGATTCCACGGTTACGTTCTGCGGGTTCTCACTCATCTCAATCGCTCGCTTACCCCGATTTCGGGCATCCATGAAGCCCCACCCCGGAGCTGCCCGAACCCGGACAGAGACACGCTACCCGGCAGCTGCCACCAATGGGGGTACGCCGTCCCCTTCGCGGGGTGCGGGACGGCGTCCGCCCCGTGGTCTACTTCGGATACGGGGCGCGCGCCGCCCCTCCGCCGCCCACGGCACCGCCACCACCACCGCAGAGAAGTGATCCGCCCGCAGTGCGACTGAACAAGCTCGACGAACGCATCGTGCACGCCCTTGCCGAGGACGCCCGCCGCTCCTTCGCGGACATCGGCTCCGAGGTCGGCCTCTCGGCCCCCGCCGTGAAGCGGCGCGTGGACCGGCTGCGCGCCGAGGGCGCCATCACCGGCTTCACCGTACGGGTGGACCCGGCGGCGCTCGGCTGGGAGACCGAGGGGTTCGTCGAGATCTACTGCCGCCACAAGACCTCGCCCGAGGACATCCGGCGTGGTCTGTCGCGCTACCCCGAAGTGGTGTCCGCGTCGACCGTCACGGGCGACGCCGACGCCCTGGTCCAGGTCTTCGCCTCCGACATGCGCCACTTCGAGCGGGTGCTCGAACTGATCGCGGGGGAGCCGTACGTGGAGCGTACGAAGTCGGTCCTGGTGCTCTCACCGCTGCTCAGGCGCTTCTCGTCCGGCGCGCCCGGCTGAGCCGCGGGTGCCGGGGCTCCCGTCCCCTGTGCGGGAGCCCCGGCTGTCCTGGCGCGCCGCTCGGACGCCCGCGAGTTCACGAACGCTCGCGAAGTTCACGGACGCTCGCGAGGGCCGCGATTCAGAGCTTCGGCTCCCAGGGCAGCACCCTGAAGTCGCCGGTGCCCGCCTTGACCTTCTCGAACGGCGCGGAACTCACGCACTTCGGCAGCGGCCCCTGGTCGGCGGGGCTCCCGGTGGACGCCCAGCTGTAGCCGAGCCGGTCCTTCCGGCCGAGGTCGTGCACCGTCACGCCGACCCGCTCGCCCTCGGCTCCCGGCAGGTCCGACTCGGTGATGACGCCGCTGACGACGGCCACCTTCCCGCCGGTGAGCAGGCAGTCGACCTTGACGTCCGCCGAGGCGCCCTCACCGTTCAGGTAGTGGCGGAAGCTGAAGGTGCCGGTGGCCTTGGACGGGTCGTCGGTGTCCTCGGCGGCCAGATGGGCATCGAAGGTGAAGGTGATGTCGTCACCGAGGGAGCGGTACAGCTTGGCGGTCCCGGTGAGGGCCGCCGCCTCCCGCGGTCCGCTCCGCTCGCCCGTCCCGGCGCCGGGGGAGGCGACCGCCGAGCCGCCGGTGGTGGCCACGGCGCCGGTGACCAGCAGCGCCGCGGCCACCACCACGGCGCGGGCGCGGCCGGTGCGGCGGCGGGTCCTTGACGGTGCGGCAAGTCTCATGGGAATCCCCTTCTCGGGAGTACCGGTTCCCCGGTACCGGCGTCGGCGCCCGGTGCTTACCGGGCCTGATCACCTTCCCGCGCGAGACCGACCGTGGGCGTCCCACCACGGTGCCATTCACTCCGTCGCACGGCGGAGAACCGGCTACGACCACGGGCGCAACGAATCGCCGTTTCCGGGCCCGAACACGCAACGATTGCTCTGCCCACACGCAACAGAGGCGCCTTGTCGCGGCGGAAGTCGGAGCCGTACCGTCAATGTGTCCCCCCGAACACCACGACGTCCCGAGGTCTGCCATGCCGTCGTCGCGCATCGCCCTGCTCCAGAGCTCCGGCCGGCCCGGTGACACCGTGAAGAATCTTGAGGCCGTCGCCGGCGCGGCCCGTGACGCGGCGGCCGGCGGGGCCGGTCTGCTGGTCTGTCCCGAGCTGTTCCTGACCGGCTACGCGATCGGCGCGGACGTGTCCCGGCTGGCGGAGAGCGCCGACGGTCCGGCGGCCGAGGCCGTGGCCCGTATCGCGGTCGAGCACGGCATCGCGGTCCTCTACGGCTACCCGGAGCGGGCCGCCGACGGCACGACCCTCCACAACTCCGCGCGGCTCATCGGCCCGGACGGCTCGCCCCTCGCCAACTACCGCAAGACCCATCTCTTCGGCGGCTTCGAGCAGGAGTGGTTCACGCCGGGCGAGACCCCGGTCGTCCAGGCCGAACTCGACGGTCTGCGGGTCGGGATCCTGATCTGCTACGACGTCGAGTTCCCGGAGAACGTACGCGCCCACGCCCTCGCCGGCACCGATCTGCTGCTGGTGCCGACCGCCCAGATGCACCCGTTCCAGTTCGTCGCCGAATCGCTCGTGCCGGTACGCGCCTTCGAGAGCCAGCTGTACGTGGCGTACGTGAACCGGACCGGGCACGAGGGCGAGGGCCCGGCCGCCCTCGAATTCGTCGGGCTGAGCTGTCTGGCCGGACCCGACGGCGCCACCCGCGCGCGGGCGGGACGCGGCGAGGAGTTGCTGTTCGGCGACGTCGACCCGGATCTGCTCCGCGCCTCCCGCGCCGCCAATCCGTATCTGCGCGACCGCCGCCCCGGACTGTACGGCTCGCCCCACTGATCACACCCGCCGTCCCGCGCGCCCGAGAAACCCCTCCGCGCCTTCGCCGTGGTCCGCCGCGGCTGTCCGCGTCCCCGCCGCACACGCCTGCCCGCAAGGAGTCCGTACCCCATGACGTCCACGGTGCCCACCTCCGTCCAGCACCCCGAGGCCCAGCCGCCGCCCGGCCTGCCGCCGATCACGATGTTCGGCCCGGACTTCCCGTACGCGTACGACGACCACCTCGCCCACCCCGCCGGCCTCGGCCAGATCCCGGCGACCGAGCACGGCGCCGAGGTCGCGGTCATCGGCGGCGGTCTCTCCGGCATCGTCACCGCGTACGAGCTGATGAAGATGGGCCTGCGGCCGGTCGTCTACGAGGCGGACCGGATCGGCGGCCGGCTGCGCACCGTCGGCTTCGACGGCTGCGACCCGTCCCTGACCGCCGAGATGGGCGCGATGCGCTTCCCGCCGTCGTCCACCGCGCTCCAGCACTACATCGACCTGGTCGGCCTGGTCACCGAGCCGTTCCCCAACCCCCTTGCCCCCGGCACCCCTTCGACCGTCGTGGACCTCAAGGGCGAGTCGCACTACGCCCGGACGATCGACGATCTGCCGCAGGTCTACCGCGATGTCATGGCCGCCTGGAACACCTGTCTGGAGGAGGGCGCCGACTTCTCCGACATGAACCACGCCATGCGCGAGCGCGACGTGCCGCGGATCCGGGAGATCTGGGCGAGGCTGGTGGAGAAGCTCGACAACCAGACCTTCTACGGCTTCCTCTGCGACTCCGACGCCTTCAAGTCCTTCCGGCAGCGCGAGATCTTCGGCCAGGTGGGCTTCGGTACGGGTGGCTGGGACACCGACTTCCCCAACTCCATCCTGGAGATCCTGCGCGTCGTCTACTCCGAGGCCGACGACCACCACCGCGGCATCGTCGGCGGCAGCCAGCAACTCCCGCTGCGCCTCTGGGAACGCGAGCCCGCCAAGATCATCCACTGGCCGCTCGGCACCTCGCTCTCCTCCCTGCACGGCGGCGAGCCGCGCGGCGCCGTGACCCGGCTGCACCGCACGGCGGGCAACCGGATCACCGTCACCGATGCCTCGGGGGACATCCGTACCTACCGCGCCGCCGTCTTCACCGCGCAGTCCTGGCTGCTGCTCTCGAAGATCGACTGCGACGACTCGCTCTTCCCGATCGACCACTGGACGGCGATGGAGCGCACCCACTACATGGAGTCGTCCAAGCTGTTCGTGCCGGTGGACCGGCCGTTCTGGCTGGACGAGGCCGTCGACGACCAGGGCAACCCGACGGGCCGCGACACGATGTCGATGACGCTCACCGACCGGATGACGCGCGGCACCTACCTCCTGGACAACGGACCCGACAGGCCGGCCGTCATCTGTCTCTCGTACACCTGGTGCGACGACAGTCTGAAGTGGCTGCCGCTGTCGGCGAACGAGCGGATGGAGGTCATGCTGAAATCGCTCGGCGAGATCTATCCGAAGGTGGACATCCGCAAGCACGTCATCGGCAGCCCGGTGACGGTGTCATGGGAGAACGAGCCGTACTTCATGGGCGCGTTCAAGGCGAACCTGCCGGGGCACTACCGCTACCAGCGCCGCCTGTTCACCCACTTCATGCAGGACCGGCTGCCCGCGGACAAGCGTGGGATCTTTCTGGCGGGCGACGACATCTCATGGACGGCGGGGTGGGCGGAGGGCGCCGTACAGACCGCGCTCAACGCCGTGTGGGGTGTGCTGACCCACTTCGGGGGCGCCACGGACCCGACGAATCCGGGGCCGGGCGACATGTACGACGAGATCGCGCCGGTGGAGCTGCCCGAGGACTGACCGCTGAGCCGCAGCCCGCTCAGTCCTTGCTGTCGTACGTCGACGTGCCAGAGTCCAGCAGCGGTCCGTCGCCCTTCAGATGCGGCGGGGCGAACGCGCGCAGTACGTGGTAGCCGACGATGACCACGAGGGTGCCGAGCGCGATGCCACCGAGTTCGAAGCTGTCGGTGAACTTCAGGCTGACCCCGCCGACCCCGATGATGATGCCCGCGGCGGCCGGCACCAGATTCAGCGGATTGCGCAGATCCACCCCGGCGTTGATCCAGATCTGCGCGCCGAGCAGGCCGATCATGCCGTAGAGGATGACGGTGATCCCGCCCAGCACACCACCGGGGATCGCGGCCACGACGGCGCCGAACTTCGGGCAGAGTCCGAAGAGCAGGGCGAATCCGGCGGCGGCCCAGTACGCCGCCGTGGAGTAGACGCGGGTCGCGGCCATCACACCGATGTTCTCGGAGTACGTGGTGTTGGGCGGCCCGCCGACCGCGGTGGAGAGCATCGAGGCGGCGCCGTCGGCGGCGATCGCCGTGCCCAGCTTGCCGTCGAGCGAGGTGCCGGTCATCTCGCCGACGGCCTTCACATGCCCGGCGTTCTCGGCGATCAGCGCGATGACGACCGGCAGCGCGACCAGGATCGCCGACCACTCGAAGCTCGGCCCGTGGAAGTCCGGCAGACCTATCCAGTCGGCCTTTCCGACCAGGGACAGGTCCAGGCGCCAGTGGTCGACCGCCTCCGCGCCGCCCGCCGGTGAGTGGATCCTGCCGAAGACCCGGTCGAAGAGCCAGGAGACGCCGTAGCCGAAGAGCAGCCCGAGGAAGATCGCGATACGGGACCAGAAGCCGCGCAGACAGACCACGGCCAGCGCGGTGACCACCATCACCAGCAGCGCGGTCCACTGGTCCTGCGGCCAGTACGTCTTGGCGGAGACCGGCGCCAGATTGAAGCCGATGAGCATCACGACCGCGCCCGTCACGACCGGCGGCATCGCGGCGTGGATGATCCGGGCGCCGAACCGCCGTACCGCCAGCCCCGAGAGGAACAGCGCGACGGCGACGACGAGGACCGCGCCGGTCACGGTGGCGCTGTCGCCGCCCGACGCCCGGATGGTGGCGGCGACCCCGACGAAGGAGAGCGAGCAGCCGAGATAGCTCGGCACCTGGCCACGCGTGGCCAGCAGGAAGATCACGGTCGCGACACCGGACATCATGATCGCGAGGTTGGGGTCGAGCCCCATCAGGACGGGTGCGACGAACGACGCGCCGAACATCGCCACGACGTGCTGCGCGCCGAGTCCGGCCGTACGGGGCCAGGAGAGCCGTTCATCGGGGCGTACGACGGCGCCGGGCGCGGGCGTGCGCCCGTCACCGTGCAGGGTCCAGCGCACACCGAGGTTCATGAGGATGGCTCCACTTCCGAGATACGGGGCCGAAAAGATACCGGTCGAAAAGATCAGGTCATGGTATGGCCCCCGGCCGGGCGGTCTCGGTCCCGCCTCCTCTGGAGGTTCTGCTACCTGAATCCGGTCCGAGGCATTGTCCGTTGGAGTCGGGTGCCTCTACGCTCACAGCTCGCACGGTCTTGTTCGTGAACATCATTCACATACATGATGGGAGTGCTCGATGAGGAGCAGAACCCGACGGCGTCTCGGCGCCCTGCTCGCGTCCTCGGCGGTCCTGGCCGCCGTCCTCGTACCCGCGACGTCCTCGTCCGCCGGTGAGGCCCGGCACGACAACGTCCGAAAGGCGCCCGCGACGGTCGTCATCGACGGGAAGCGCATGCAGGCGGCCAAGGCCCGTCTCGACCGGGGCGACCCCGCACTGCGCGGCACGCTGCGCCGGCTCACCGCCACCGCCGACACGTATCTGAACCAAGGCCCCTGGACCGTCACCGACAAGCCGAAGCCGGCCCCGAGCGGCGATCCGCACGACTACCTCAGCCAGGCCCCGTACTGGTGGCCGTCGCAGCCCAAGACCGAGGAGAATCCCTGGGGTTGCCCGTATGTCCAGCGCGACGGCGAGCGCAATCCCGAGGTCGACACGGGCACCGACCGCCCCGACATCGGCAAGGTCTTCAACTCCACCACCAGCCTGAGTCTCGCCTGGTACTACACGGGGAAGAAGAAGTACGCCGAGCACGCCGCCGACATCCTGCGCACCTGGTTCGTCGACCCGGCGACGCGGATGAACCCGAATCTGAACCACGGGCAGTTCATCCCGTGCAAGTACGACGGCCGGGCCATCGGGATCATTGATTTCTCCCAGCAGTACACGAGCGTGCTCGACGCGCTCGCGATCCTGGAGACCGGCGCCCCGGGCTGGACCAAGGCCGACCGCGCCGCGATGCGGGCCTGGAACGAGGACTTCCTCGACTGGCTCGTCAACTCTCCTTTCGGCAAGGAGGAGTCGGCCGCCCAGAACAACCACGGCACCTTCATGGACATGCAGGTCGCCGGTCTCGCGCTCGCCACCGGGGACAAGGCCCTCGCCCGCAAGGTCGTCAAGGACGCGCGGGCGAAGCGGATCGACACCCAGATCAAGGGTGACGGCACTCAGCCGCAGGAGCTGGCCCGCACCCGCAGTTATCACTACTCGACGTTCGCGCTGGTCGCCTACACCCGGCTCGCCGACATCGGCGGGCACGTCGGCGTGAATCTCTGGGACCACCGCGGGCCGGACGGCCAGAGCCTGTTCAAGGCCGTCGAGTATCTGCTGCCGGCGGCGACCGCGAGTGCCCCGTGGCCGCATCCGGAGCTGAAGTTCGACCGGTACGCGGCGAGTGACATCGTCCACGCGGCGGCCGACGCCGGAAGCAGGAAGGCGAAGGCGGCAGTGCCCCGGCTGGAGGAGCCGCCCCTCGGCGACCTCTGGGCGCTGCGGCCGGCCGCCGAACAGCTCGACTCGATCGCGCCCTGAGCGAGCGGAGGATCAGGCAGACGAACGGAAGAACGGAAGGGCGGACGGAATGCTCCGTCCGCCCTTCCGCCGCCCCCGCTCGTCAGTCGTTCTGTATGGAGGGTGTGGGCTTCGACACCCCGGTCCCCGCCTCCGCCGCCCCGTCCGCCGGAGCAGTCCGCCGGTCCCCGGTCCTCAGCACGCTCGCCCCCAGCACCAGCCCGAAGGCCAGCACCGTCACCAGACCGAAGGAGACCACCAGTGACGTCGCGTCGGCCACCGCCCCGATCGCCGAGGGGGCGATCAGCCCCGAGGTGTACGTGATGGTCGCGACGCCCGCGATGGCCTGGCTCGGGTTGGGTCCGCTGCGCCCGGCGGCGGCGAAGGCCAGCGGTACGACCACCGCCACCCCCAGTCCGACGAGGCCGAACCCGCCCATCGCGACGACCGGGTTGGGCGCGAAGACCACCAGCGCGCCGCCGAGTGTGGCGGAGAAGCCGCCCACCCTGACGCACCGCACGGCGCCGAAGCGGTCGACCACCCGGTCGCCGAGCAGCCGCGCGATCGCCATGGTGAGCGCGAACGCCGTGGTGGACGCGGCGGCCAGACCCGGGGACGTGTCCAGCACGTCCTCCAGATACACCGCCGACCAGTCGAGACTCGCGCCTTCGGCGAAGACCGCGCAGAAGCCGATGGCACCGATGAGCAGCGCGGACCTCGGCGGCAGCGCGAAGCGCGGCGGCGGCTCGTCGTCCGGCGTGCTGCGCAGATCCAGCACCCACCGGCAGGCGACCATGCCCGCGACCGTGAGCACGACGGCCGCGATCAGATGGTGCACGCGCGCGTCGCTGTCCATATGGGCGGCGAGCGTGCCGCCGGCGGAGCCGAGCAGCGCGCCCGTGCTCCACATGCCGTGCAGGCTGGACATGATCGACTTGTCGAGCCGGTTCTCGATCTCCACGCCGAGCGCGTTCATGGCCACGTCCGACATGCCCGAGGTGGCGCCGTACACGAACAGTGCCAGGCAGAGCGTCAGCAGATTGGGCGCGAGCGCGGGCAGTGTCAGCGAGAGTGTCCACAGCGCGAGCAGTCCGCGCAGCGCCGTACGCGCGCCGAAGCGGTGGCTGATCGCGCCGGCCAGCGGCATCGCGACGGAGGCGCCGATGGCGGGGAAGGCCAGCGCGAGGCCCAACTGCCCGGCGCTGAGCCCCGCGTGGTCCTGGATCCAGGGGATACGCGTCGCGAAACTGCCGGTGACGGAGCCGTGCACACAGAAGACGGCCGCCACGGCGAACCGTGCCTGGCGCAGTCGTTGTTTGTCGAAGACCGGTGGTCCAGTCGGCATTGCGTCTCGTCCTCCCCGTGCGGCGCGGTGACGCCGGTCCGGCCCTGTGGCGGTCGGGCAGTAAACTATCAGGAACCCTGCATGATAAATAGATGGCGCTGCCCGCGAGAGATCGCGGACATCTGGAAGGATCCAGGCATGGCCGCATCCCCGAGTACGGCTCGCGCCATCAACGACCGTCTCGCCCTGGAACTCCTCCAGGAAGAGGGCCCGTTGACGGCGGGACAGCTCAAGACACTCACCGGACTCTCCCGGCCCACCGTCGCCGACCTCGTGGAGCGGCTGCAAGGCTCCGGGCTGGTCAGGATCGTCGGCGAGACGGGCGGCGCACGCCGCGGCCCCAACGCGCGGCTGTACGGGCTGGTCGCCGACCGGGCGCATCTCGCGGCGCTCGACGTACGGACCCAGAGCGTCGCCGTCGTCGTCAGCGATCTCCTCGGCGCGACCCTCGCCGAAGCGGTGCTGCCCATCGGCAGCGACACCGGCATCGAACCGGCCGTCGAGGGCGCGGCGGCCCTGCTGGAGCGCACGGCCCACGAGGCGGGCGCCGTACGGCTGCACAGCGTCGGCATCGGCGCGCCCGGCCTGATCGACCCGGTGACCGGCGAGCTGCGCGAGACCAGCGGAATTCCCGCCTGGCACCGAAGACTTGTCGCCGCGCTCCAGGAACGCCTGCCCGCCACCGTCCTCGTGGAGAACGAGACCAATCTCGCCGCCGTCGCCGAACAGCGCGTCGGCGCCGCCCGCGACCAGGGCGCGGGCACCTTCGTCCTGCTGTGGCTCGGGCTCGGTGTGGGCGCCGCCCTCGTACTGGACGGCAAGGTCCGGCGCGGCGCCTCGGGCGGCGCCGGTGAGATCGGCTTCCTGCCGGTGCCCGGCACCTCGCAGCTGCCCTCGGCCACCGCCTGCGACGGCGGATTCCACACGCTCGCCGGCTCGGCGGCCATCTGCGAACTCGCCGAACGGCACGGCCTGTTCGCAGCCGCCGGCCCGCAGGAGCCCCCGGCGGCGGCCGTCGTACGCGCCGCCCGCACGGCCGGTGCGGCGGGCAATGCCTTCCTCGACGCCCTCGCCGGTCGCCTCGCGGTCGGCGCCGCCGCCATCAGCGCCGTACTCGACCCGGGCCGGGTGGTCCTGGGCGGCGAGGTCGGGCACGCGGGCGGCAGGGACCTGGCCTCCCGCGTCGAGGCCCGGCTGGCGGAGATGTCCCCCCTCCGTACGGAGGTGGTGGCGAGCCCGCTGGGCGGCGCGGCCGTGCTGCGGGGAGCGCTGCTGACGGCGCGCGACGCGGCCCAGGACGACCTCTTCGCGCCACCCGTCTGATCGGGTCGGGCGCTCCGATCACCCCGGCCGGTCCGGCCGGCGCCCTCGGTGCCCTCGGTGCCCTCGGTGCAATCGGTGCGGTCCGTCCGTCCGGTGCGGTCCGGTCGTGTGACGGGCGCCGAGGGGAGGCATCGGCCGGCCGGAATGTCACATGTTCATGAATTCACTGACGTCCCCCGTGCTCCCTCCGGGCTCCTCACATCTTCCGCGTCGCCAGGAAATCGTCGAACGTCTCCTTGCCCACGGCCCGTTCGGGCGCCAGCTGATCACCCCGGCGATAGCTCGCGTACGCCTTCCCGAACAGCGGCATCGGCAGCACCCGACGCTTGTGACCCGTCGCCCGCAGATAGGAGTCGGCCAACTCCCGCACGGTCCGGATCTCGGGACCGCCGACATCGGGAACCCGCCCCGACGGCGGGCGCGTGGCCAGGTCCGCCAGCCGGGACGCGACCTCCGCCGAGCCGACCGGCTGAAGCCGCACCTCCGCGGGCAGCAGCGCCGCGACCGGCAGTTTTGTCGCGCCCTCCAGCATCCGCAGCACAAGATCGTGGAACTGGGTCGTGCGCAGAATGGTCCAGCCGAGCCCCGAGTCCTCGATCATCCGCTCCACGATCCGCTTGGTCCGGTGGTAACCGAGCGGCAAGCGATCGACCCCGACGATCGAGACATAGAGGAGATGCGGAATCTTCGCGCGTACGGCCGACTCGACCAGATGCGCCGCCGCCCGGTCGTCACCGCCGCGCGGCGACGAGGCGCAGTGGACGACCACCTCCACACCTCTTAAGGCCGCGTCGAGACCCCTGCTGTCGTCGTCGCGCAGATCGACGGCGTACGGCTCTGAACTGCGGCTCAGCGCGCGGACGGTGTGCCCGTCCGTGCGCAGCCGGTCCACGACCTGTCTGCCGAGTGTTCCCGTACCGCCGGTCACGAGGATTGTTGCCATGGCCCAAGCCTGCCAGCGTGTGACGCACCGGGAGACGACAGGGTACGAGCCCGTGTCGAAGCCGTACGGCCGGCCCACCGCTCGTGGCGTCGCCGCCCGGCCACCGTCTGTGAGTCAGCGCACACACCTGGCCCTGATGGCCGGCGATCAGGCGTGGCACACTGGTTCCGTACCAGCAGCAGCGCACTCCGGGGTCGGTGCAATTCCGAACCGGCGGTTACAGTCCGCGACCCGACCGCTTCCAGCGGCCGGTTGACCAGGTGAAACTCCTGGACCGACGGTGAAAGTCCGGATGGGAGGCAGTGCGCGGCGGGCCGTCATCGGTACGCCGTCGTCGGCGGATCGTCCTTGGACGATTCGTTCCCTCGGCCTCGGCGTTCCCCTGTGCGTGTCCCGTTTCTCTGTCGTCATCGACAGGCCCCGGAGTCCGTGCCCCAGAGGCAGGAGGACCCGGTGGCCACCACCACGGCCGACATCGACGCCATGCGTCGAGCCATCGCGCTCGCCGCCCGCGCGCTCGGCGCCACCAGCCCCAACCCGGTCGTCGGATGCGTGATCCTCGACGCCTCGGGCCGGGACGCCGGTGAGGGTTTCCACTGGCGGGCCGGCGGTCCGCACGCCGAGATCCACGCCCTGCGCGCGGCCGGCGACCGGGCCCGCGGCGGCACCGCCTACGTCACCCTCGAACCGTGCGACCACACCGGCCGTACCGGCCCCTGCGCACAGGCGCTGATCGAGGCCGGGATCGCCCGGGTCGTGTACGCGGTCGGCGACCCGAATCCGCAGGCCACCGGGGGCGCCGACACCCTGCGGGCGGCCGGCGTCCAGGTCGAGTCGGGACTGCTCGCCGAGGAGGCCGAGGCCGGCAACGCCGCCTGGCTCACCTCCGTACGCCTCGGCCGCCCCTACGTCCTGTGGAAGTACGCCGCCACGCTCGACGGCCGGATCGCGGCGGCCGACGCCACCAGCCGCTGGATCACCTCCGCCGAGTCCCGCGCCGACGTCCACCGGCTGCGCGCCGAGGCCGACGCCGTCGTCGTCGGCTCGGGCACCGCGCGCGCCGACGACCCGCACCTCGCGGTCCGCGGCGTCGACGGCGCCGTCCAGCCGCTGCGGGTCGTCGTGGACAGCGAAGCCACCGCCGTACGGCCCGGGGCGCGCGTCCTGGACGGCGCCGCGCCCACGCTGATCGCCGTCGCCGACGACGCGGACACCACGCACCTCAAGGCCGCCGGGCCCGGCGACGAGCCGGTGGACGTCGTACGACTGCCGCGCGCCGAGCGTGGACTGTCCGTCCCCGCCCTGCTCGCCGAACTGCACACCCGCGGCGTCCGCTCCGTACTCCTCGAAGGCGGCCCGACGCTGGCCGGTGCCTTCGTCGCCGCCGGGGCCGTCGACAAGGTCGTCGGCTATCTCGCGCCGGTCCTGCTGGGCGCCGGCCCCGCCGCCCTGGGCGACGCCGGAATCACCACCATCGCGCGGGCGTTGCGTCTGCGGATGACCGAGACCGTACGGGTCGGCCCCGACCTCCGCGTCACCGCGACACCCGAACAGGGCCCGGCCGACAGCACCACCACCGCTGTTCCCACTTCCCACAAGGAGCGTTGAGTGTTCACCGGAATCGTCGAAGAACTGGGTGAGGTCACCGCCGTCGAGAACCTCGGCGACTCCTCCCGCTTCCGGCTGCGCGGCCCCGTCGTCACCGAGGGCGCGAAACACGGTGACTCGATCGCCGTCAACGGCGTCTGCCTCACCGTGGTCGACCTCGCCGAGGGCGAGTTCACCGCCGATGTGATGGCCGAGACGCTGAACCGCTCCAGCCTCGGCGCGCTCGTGCCGGGCTCACGCGTCAATCTGGAGCGGCCCATGGCCGTCGGCGGCCGGCTCGGCGGCCATATCGTGCAGGGCCATGTCGACGGCACCGGCACGGTCGTGGAGCGCGAGGCGTCCGAGCACTGGGAGATCGTCACCGTCTCGCTGCCCGCCGGCCTCACCCGCTACGTGGTCGAGAAGGGCTCCATCACCGTCGACGGTGTGAGCCTCACGGTGGTCGACGCCGCACCCGACCACTTCACCATCAGCCTCATCCCCACCACCCTCGCGCTGACCACACTCGGCATCAAGCAGCCCGGCGACCCGGTCAACCTGGAGGTCGACGTCATCGCCAAGTACGTGGAGCGGCTGATGACTTCCGGCGCCCACGACACGCAGGGGCCGGTCCGGTGAGCGCGCTGCCCTCGTGGCTGGACATGCCGTGGCTGAACGCGGAGGCGTTCACCGCCTTCGGCCAGCACATCATGTGGTCCGACATGATCGGCAACACCATCGGCCTGATCGCCCTCGCGCTCGGCTGGCGACGCTCGATCCTGACCTGGCCCGCGCAGTTCCTGTCCGGCGTCATCCTCGTCACGGCCTATGCCTCGGCGCAGCTCAGCGGCGGCGTCGGCAAGCAACTCCTCGTCATCGGCGTGGCGTTGTGGGGCTGGCGGATGTGGCAGCGCGGCCGTCAGCAGGCGCAGGACGGCACGATCGCCGTACGGTTCGCCACCTGGCCCGAACGCTGGCTGCTCCTCGGCGGCACCGCCGTCGGCACCCTCGCCGTCGGCGGCATCTTCACCGCCGTGCCCGAACTGTCCTGGAACCCCTGGCCCGACGCGTACATCTTCGTCGGCACCCTCGCCGCGATGGTCGCCCAGGCACGCGGTCTGGTCGAGTTCTGGTTCGCCTGGCTCCTGGTCGACCTCGTCGGCGTACCGCTCGCGTTCAGCAGCGGACTCGCCTTCTCCGGATTCGTGTACGTCGTCTACCTCGGCCTCGTCCTGTGGGGGCTGCGCGACTGGTGGCTGCGCACCCGGCCCGCCGCCCCGGCTCTGGAAGGAGCAGCAGCATGACCGCACAACCCACCTGGTACTCCACCGACAACATCGAGGACTTCGCCCTCGACCCCGTGGAGCGGGCGATCATGGACATCGCGGCGGGCCGCCCCGTCGTGGTCGTCGACGACGAGGACCGTGAGAACGAGGGCGACCTCGTCATCGCCGCCGAGAAGGCGACGCCCGAGATCGTCGCCTTCATGATGAGCGAGTGCCGCGGACTGATCTGCGCCCCCATGGAGGGCGCGGAGCTGGACCGGCTGGAACTGCCGCAGATGGTCGACCACAACACCGAGTCGATGCGGACCGCGTTCACCGTCTCCGTCGACGCGGGACCGGCCCACGGCGTCACCACCGGCATCTCGGCCGCCGACCGCGCCACCACGCTGCGGCTGCTCGCCGCCGGCGACGTGGCCGGACCCGGCGACTTCGTCCGGCCCGGCCATGTCTTCCCGCTGCGCGCCAAGCCGGGCGGGGTGCTCGTACGCAACGGCCACACCGAGGCTGCGGTCGATCTGGCGCGGCTGGCGGGGCTGCGTCCCGCCGGGGCGATCGTCGAGATCGCGGGCGAGGACGGGGTGATGCTGCGGCTGCCGGAGCTGATCCCGTTCGCGCGCAAGCACGGACTGACGATCATCTCCATCGAGGACCTGATCGCCTACCGGCGTACGGCGGAGCCCACCGTCCGCCGCGAGGCCGAGGTCCATCTGCCCACGGCGTACGGCGAGTTCACCGCGTACGGCTATCGCTCCACCGTCGACGGCGTCGAGCATGTCGCCCTCGTCCACGGCGACATCGGCGACGGCACCGACGTGCTCGTCCGGGTCCACTCCGAATGCCTGACCGGCGACATCTTCTCCTCGCAGCGCTGCGACTGCGGCCCGCAGCTCCAGGCCTCCATGCGGCGCGTCACCGAGGCCGGCCGGGGCGTCGTCGTCTATCTGCGCGGCCATGAGGGGCGCGGCATCGGACTGCTGTCCAAGCTGCGCGCGTACGAACTCCAGGAGCGCGGGCGCGACACCCTCGACGCCAACCTCGAACTCGGCCTGCCCGCCGACGCGCGGGACTACGCGGCCGGGGCGCGGATCCTCGACGACCTCGGGGTGCGCAGCCTGCGGCTGATGACCAACAACCCCGACAAGGTCGACGCGTTGAGGCGGCACGGCCTTGAGGTGACCGCGCGCGAGCCCATGCCCGTCCAGGCGGGGGAGCACAACCTGCGGTACCTGCGCACCAAGCGGGACCGGATGGGGCACGAACTGCCCTGGCTCGACCCGGCGGCCACATCGGCCTGCGGCAACCAGTAACCACCACACACGACACGCGCTACCCATCGGCACACCGGAACAACAGGAGAGACATGAGCGGCAAGGGTGCACCCGAACTGTCCGTCCGCAACTGCGGCGACCTGCGGGTGGCGGTCATCGCGGCCCTCTGGCACGAGCAGGTGATGGACGGGCTCGTCGACGGCGCCCTGCGCGCCCTGCGCGAACTGGGCATCGACGAGCCGACCCTGCTCAGGGTCCCCGGCAGCTTCGAACTGCCCGTCGTCGCCAAGGTCCTCGCCGACCGCGGCTACGACGCCGTCGTCGCCCTCGGCGTCGTCATCCGGGGCGGGACGCCCCACTTCGACTACGTGTGCCAGGGCGTCACCCAGGGTCTGACGAAGGTTTCGATCGACACCGGCGTACCGATCGGCTTCGGCGTTCTGACCTGCGACACCGAGGAACAGGCGCTGGACCGGGCGGGACTCGCGACCTCCCGCGAGGACAAGGGCCACGAGGCCGTCACCGCCGCCGTCGCCACGGCGGCCACCTTGCGCACCGTCGCCGAACCCTGGCGCTGACGGCCGCGCCGGACCGCGTAGGCTGGGGGCGTCTTGTGGATCAGGCCGGATCAGCGAGCGGGGTCTGGTGCTGGATCGCAAGGCGGAGGAGGGAGGCATGGCGGAGCCATGCCGACCGACGACAACGCGGCGAGGCACGGTGCCAGGGGCCGCGAGCCCGGCAAGATCCACAAGACACCCCCTAGGCCTCACCATGCCGAAGAAGACGTTCGAGGAGCTCTTCGCCGAGCTTCAGCAGAAGGCCGCCACGGGCGACCCCAGCACCTCCCGCACCGCCGAACTGGTGGACAAGGGAGTGCATGCCATCGGTAAGAAGGTCGTCGAAGAGGCCGCCGAGGTGTGGATGGCGGCCGAGTACGAGGGCCCCGAAGCCACCGCCGAGGAGATCTCCCAGCTGCTGTACCACGTCCAGGTGATGATGGTCGCGCGCGGGATCTCGCTCGACGACGTCTACGCCCATCTGTGAGCACGGCCCTCGGCGACGTATCAACCCCACGACCCGCTCCACGACTTCACCACACGACTCCACGGCTTCACGGCCCCGGGCGCAGCGGCGCGTCCGGACGCCGCCCGCCCACGGTTCCCCGCTGTCACGCATAGGTAAGGAAGCGACTCCCATGCTGCGTATCGCCGTCCCCAACAAGGGTTCACTCTCCGGGGCAGCGTCGGCGATGCTGCATGAGGCCGGCTACCAGCAGCGCAAGGAGTCCAAGGAACTCGTCCTGGTCGACCCCGAGAACGAGGTCGAGTTCTTCTACCTCCGCCCGCGCGACATCGCGATCTATGTGAGTTCGGGCCGGCTCGACATCGGCATCACCGGACGGGACCTGCTGCTCGACTCGGGCGCGGACGCCGAGGAGATCCTGCCCCTCGGCTTCGCCCGCTCCACCTTCCGCTTCGCGGCGAAGCCCGGCACGGCCAACTCCGTCGCCGACTTCGCCGGGCTGACGATCGCCACCTCCTACGAAGGCGTCGTCGTCAAGTACCTCGCCGACAAGGGCGTGGACGCCTCCGTCGTCCACCTGGACGGCGCCGTCGAGACCGCCATCGAACTGGGCGTCGCGCAGCTCATCGCGGACGTGGTGGAGACCGGCACCTCGATGCGCAACGCCGGACTGGAAGTCATCGGCGAGCCGATCATGAAGTCCGAGGCGATCGTCATCCGCCGCAACGGGGCGGAGACCGACGAACCGAAGGTCCAGCAGTTCCTGCGCCGCCTCCAGGGCGTCCTGGTCGCGCGCACCTACGTGATGATGGATTACGACTGCCGCGCCGAGCACCTGGAGCGAGCCGTCGCGCTGACACCCGGCCTTGAGTCGCCGACCGTCTCCCCGCTGCACAACGAGGGCTGGGTCGCCGTCCGCGCGATGGTCCCCGCCAGGGAGGCGCAGCGAATCATGGACGATCTGTACGAGCTGGGTGCCCGCGCCATCCTCACCACGGCCATCCACGCCTGCCGCCTGTGAAGGACTCACCCCTGATGACCGTGCCGGCCGCCCGCCCCGCGCTCCCCGATCCGCCCGCCCTGCCGGTGACGTTCCGGCCGAACGGCACCCGGGCCGTCCTGCTCTCCGTCGGGACGCTCATGCTCGTCGTCATCACGGCCATGTCCGTGACGCTGGAGAAGCTGAACGCGGGGGAGCGGGTCAGCTTCATCTTTGTCGCGCTGCTCTTCTTCGGTGTGCTCTGCCTGCTGAGCCGCCCCAAGGTTGTCGCCGACGACACGGGCGTCACCGTCGTCAATCTCACCCGCGTCCGGCGGCTGGAGTGGCCGGAGATCCTGCGCGTCAATCTGCGGGCCGGCGACCCATGGGTCTTCCTCGATCTCAGCGACGGCACCAGCCTGCCCGTGCTCGGCATCCAGCCCGGGATCGCCAAGCAGAAGGCCGTACGCGACGCGCGGGCCCTGCGCGCCCTCGTGGAGTCGCGCGGCGTCGGCAAGGACACCGCGACGACCCCGACGGAGGCGGCGGCCGACCCGGCGACGGACAGCGCCACCGACCGCGCCACGGACAACGGACCCGCGTGAACATTGCGGTCGTCGTCCCAGTGGCTACCCTGGGGGTCGGTGACGCCAAGTGCGCCCCGCCCCGCATCCGACGGCCGTGAGTACCGGCCCGCGGGGCACCCTGCGACCCGAGGAGTGACTCCCTCCAGCAATGGACGGATCATCCGGTAGTACCCGCGCCGCCGCCTTCGAAGAGGCGGCGGCATGACCATCCCCCTTCTGCTGCTCGCCGCGGCATTCCTTCTCATCCTCGCCAACGGATTCTTCGTGGCGGCCGAGTTCGGTCTCGTGACCGTGGACCGGCCGGACGCCGAGCGCGCCGCCGCGGCGGGCGACCGCCGCGCCCGCGCCGTCGTCCGGGCCCTGCGGGAGCTGTCCTTCCAGCTCTCCGGCACCCAGCTCGGCATCACCATCACCTCCCTCGTCGTCGGCATGCTGGCCGAGCCCGCGCTCGCCCAGCTGCTCGACGGCCCGCTCACGGCCACCGGCCTCCCCGAGGGCGCCGTGTCCGGCGTCGCCGTGGTGATCGGCGTGCTGCTCGCCTCCGCCGTCCAGATGGTCATCGGCGAACTCGTGCCGAAGAACTGGGCGGTGTCCCGGCCGTTGCAGGTCGCGCGCTTCGTCGCGGGACCGCAGCATCTGTTCGCCACCGTCTTCCGGCCCGTCATCACCCTGCTCAACACGGTGGCCAACCGGCTGGTGCGGCTGTTCGGCGTCGAACCGACCGACGAGCTGGCCTCGGCCCGTACCCCCGGTGAGCTGGTCTCGCTGGCCAGGCACTCCG
The DNA here is from genome assembly GCF_042870175.1 of Streptomyces sp. NPDC006643. Lineage (NCBI taxonomy): Bacteria > Bacillati > Actinomycetota > Actinomycetes > Kitasatosporales > Streptomycetaceae > Streptomyces > Streptomyces sp. NPDC006643. The sequence continues at coordinate 197,128 of NZ_JBIAHA010000010.1, forward strand.
CGCTGGCCGGCGCGCTCGAACAGGACACGGCGGACCTGTTTGTACGGACCCTGTCCCTCGGCCATCTCACCGCGCAGCACGTCATGACCCCCCGCGTGAAGGTCATAGCCCTCCAGTCGGACGCCACCGCGGCCGACGTGCTCAACCTGACCCGGGCCACCGGTCTGTCCCGCTTCCCCGTCTACCGGGAGCGCATCGACGAGATCGTCGGCATGGCCCATCTCAAGGACGCGCTCGCCGTCCCCGCGCACGAGCGTCGGCGTGTACCGGTCGGCCGGATCTCCGTACCGGCCCAGCTCGTACCCGAGACGGTGCCCGTGCAGCAGCTCCTGGAGCGGCTGCGCAACGAGCAGCCCATCGCCGTGGTCGTGGACGAGTACGGCGGTACGGCCGGGGTCGTCACCCTTGAGGACATCGTCGAGGAACTGGTCGGCGAGGTCCTCGACGAGCACGACAGCGCGGGCGACGGGCGGCCGGAACTGGTCTCCGTGCCCACCGACGACGGGCGTCCGACCTGGGACGCCGAGGGCAGCTGCCGGGTGCTCAGCCTCCACCGGATAGGACTCGAAGTCCCGGACGGGCCGTACGAGACGGTGGCGGGCCTGATCGCCGATCTGCTGGGCCGGATCCCCGCACCGGGCGACCGCGCGGAGCTGCCCGGCTGGCGGCTCTCCGTCCGGCAGGTCGGGCGCTACCGGGCCGAGCGGGTCCGGCTGGTGCGCACGGGCGATGTCCCGGCCACCGGCGTACGGGCCCCCGTACCGTCCCGGCAGCCCGCCACGGTCGAGGTCCAGGTCCCGGCCACTCCGGCAGCCGCTCCGGCCCCGGCTCCTGCCGCTCCGGCCACGACGGCAGCCGCCCCGGCGCAGGCGGAGGCGGCCCGGTGAGCGTCCTCCAGCTTCTCTTCGCCGTCCTGCTCGTCCTCGCCAACGGATTCTTCGTCGGCGCCGAGTTCGCGCTCGTCTCCGTACGGCGCAGCCAGATCGAGCCGCTGGCCGCCCAGGGATCGGCACGCGCCAGACAGGTGCTGCACGGTCTGGAGAATCTTCCGCAGATGATGGCCGCCGCGCAGTTCGGCATCACCATCTGCTCCCTGACGCTCGGCGCGGTCGCCGAGCCCACCGTGGCGCACCTCCTGGAACCGATCTTCCACGCCGCCCATGTGCCCGAAGGTCTCATTCACCCGCTGGGCTTCTTCATCGCCCTCGCCCTGGTCGTCTTCCTGCACCTCGTCATCGGCGAGATGGTCCCGAAGAATCTCGCCATGGCGGCACCGGAGAAGACCGCGATCTGGCTCAGCCCCGGCCTCGTCGGCTTCGCCCGGCTCTGCCGCCCCGTCACCGCCGCCCTCGGTGCCTGCGCCACGCTCGTCCTGCGCGCCTTCGGTGTCGAACCGAAGGACGAGGTGGAGGCCGTCTTCACCAGTGAACAGCTCAACCGTCTCGTGGAGGACTCCGGCCAGGCCGGCCTCCTCGAACCGGCGGAGCAGGAGCGCCTGGAGGACGCCCTGGAGCTGGGCTCCCGGCCGGTCACCGACGTCCTGCTCACCCGGGCCGGACTGGTGACGGTGACGCCCGCCGTCACGCCACGCGAGATCGAGGAGCTGACCGTGCGCACCGGTTTCTCCCGCTTCCCGGTCTGCGCCGACAACACCGGGGTCTTCATGGGGTACGTGCACGTCAAGGACGTACTCGATCTGGAGGAGCGGGAGCGCGCCGTACCGCAGCACGTCTGGCGGCCGATGACGACGCTGCGCGCCGAACTGCCGCTGGACGACGCCCTCACCGTCATGCGCCGCGCCGCCACACACCTCGCGCAGGTCGCCGACGCGTCCGGCCGGGTGCTGGGGCTCGTCGCGCTGGAGGACGTACTGGAAATGCTCGTCGGTGAGGTACGGGACCCGTCCCACCGGGAGGCGACGCGGCCGGTGCCGCTGCGCACCGGCGGTACGGGGGGTCCGCCCGATCCGTCGGACCAGGTCCTCGCACACTGAGCGCGCCGGTTCCCGGGCGTCCGCCGTCCGGGAACCGGCCGGACCGTCCCGTTCGGCATCCCACCGGATGGGCCGGACCGATCAGAGCGCCGGGGGATCCACCGGCCCGCGCCCCCGGTCCACCGGGCCCCGGCCGGACAGCACCTCGCCGTACGCCTGCATCAGATCCGGCAGCCGCAGCGTGGCCAGATCGTCCCGTCCCGGGGTGGTCGGATAGCCGGAGAGCCGCAGGTCTCGGTACGCGCAGCTCTTCTCGTACAGCGTCCGCAGGAAGCGGCCGTTGCCCAGCTCGTCGATCCACCCCTGGTCGACCACATGCCCGCTGATACTGCGCAGTTCGTCCAGGGCCTCCTCGTCCCACACGTCGTCGTTCTCGGCGGCCAGCACCTCACCGATCGCGGTCAGCTCCAGGGGCCGGTAGCTGGGAAAGTCGACGCGCGTCGTGAAGCGGGAGGAGAGACCGGGGTTGGTGGCGAGCAGCCGGTCCATGCCCTCCGGATAGCCGGCGAGTATCACCACGAGATGGTTGCGGTTGTCCTCGGCGCGCTTGAGCAGCACCTGAAGGGCCTCGTCGCCGTAGGCGTCGCCCTTGCTGTAACCGGAGTTGGCGAGGCTGTACGCCTCGTCGACGAACAGCACACCGCCGATCGCCGAGTCGATCAGTTCGTTCGCCTTCACCGCCGTCTGACCCAGGAACTCGCCCACCAGATCGGCCCGTTGGGCCTCGACCAGATGGTCTCCGCCGAGCAGTCCCAGCGCGTAGAAGACCCGGCCGAGGATGCGCGCGACGGTCGTCTTGCCCGTGCCCGAGGGGCCGGAGAAGACGAAATGACGCTTGGGGGGTTGTACGGGCAGCCCCTGGCCCGCGCGTAACCGCGCCATGTTGAGCTGCGCGGACAACGCCTTGACCTGCCGCTTGACCGGCTCCAGACCGACCATCCGCTCCAGCTCCGCCAGTGCCTCGGCGAGCAGGACCGGATCCGTGGGGCGGTCCGGGAACTGCGGAGGAACGGGCTGCGCCGGTACGCCGGCCTTCTCCCGTATCCCGTCCGCCGGATCGGCCGCGTCCACCGGGTTCACGGGACCACCCACCCCGTACGGCGGCTGCGCGTCGACGCCCGGCCGTGGATCGGTGCCCTGCGGATAGTCGCCGTCGGCCACCGCGTCCGCCACGTCCTGGCCGAAGCCGGCCAGCGCCACGGAGGCCAGTCCGGCCGACTCGTCCGCCCCGTCGTACCCGTCGGAATCGGTGATCGCCGCGAGCCGGGCGGCGGTGTCCATGAAGGTGGGGTCGATACGGTGCACGGCCCGGTACAGGGGCAGCGCGGCGGCGCTGCGCCCGGTGCCCTCGTGCGCGCGGGCCAGCCAGTAGCGCAGCTCCTTGCGCTGCGGCTGCTCGCTGCGACATCGCATCAGCGAGGTCGAGAGCAGCGGCTCGGCCTGGCCGTACATCTCCAGCCGGACGCGTGCCATCCCGCCGAAGAGACCCGCCTCGATGCCCAACAGCGGGTCGTTGACGAGGGATTCGGTGTGGCGCACCAACTGGTCCCAGTCCTTGACCAGATAGGCGCGGCAGGCGTGCAGGAAGCGCACGTGCGGATCGGCGTCCACGGGCGGCAGCCCGGCGAGCGCCCGGTCCAGTTCGGGCACGTGCCGGCCGTCGAGCCAGTGCGAGGCGTGCGCGAGCAGCAGATCGCGCCGGCTCTCCAGCACGGGCTGCACCCACCAGCCCAGCCAGTACCAGGAGTTGAGGGTGCGGCGGTGGCGGGAGCGCTGCTCGCCGAAGCGGTCACGGTGGCGGTACATGTGCAGCAGTGCGGTCGTGGTGTCGACGCGCAGCGCGTGCAACCCGAGCCAGCCGTCGGCCATTCCGGGATCGAGCCGTACGGCCTCCCGGAACTCCTCCTCCGCCTGTGGATACGCCCCCATCGTGTAGGCGTCCACACCACGCACCCACGCGAGATCGGCCGGGGCCCCAGCGCCCTGCGTGCCGATGTCCATCAGGCCCCCCACAAACCATGACCCCGTGATGTCCCGCCGGGCAGGCGCCCGTCGGCAGAGCGTGCTGAACCACCTTGTCGTGCACGGGAATTGACCCCACCAGGAAGCATCGTACCTGCGTAGAGGGTGCGCGACTAAGGGCGCAGTCGGCCCGCACACACCGGTGACCCAGGGTGATCGCTGAGTGAGCGGCGGCGCCGGAGAGACGGCCGAGAGGGCAGAACGAAGCCCCCGATCACGGGGGAACAACCGGGGGCTCCGCGTCTGCGGCGGCTCCGAAAAGCCGCACATTGAGAACGTAAGACCTGTCCCGCCCCTTGGTCAAGCCGAGTTGAGGCACCTTCGAGGCTGATTTCCGACTGCTCAGTACGGAGGCAACGACCCGTCACCGTGGGTGATGGGTCCATCCTGTGGCGCGGTCGCAGGAGTTCCGGGCAGCCACTTGTATCCCTCCTGCCACTCACGCACCAGCGCATCGGCGAACGGACGCGACGGATCAGCCGGGAAATGGCGCGTCTCCGCCCGCGTCCAGCCGTCCCAGAAGGCCGAAAGACTCGATCCGTCGCGCACGCGGCCCCGTTGCCAGGACTCCTCGGCGCCGCGGTCCATCCACAACAGGCGGGCGAGCCACGGCCGCACCGCCGCCCGGCCCGCGCCCACCCCCTCGATCAGGACAACCGGCGCGGGAGGCAGCGGGCGGGGCGCACGGAAGCACCGCGAGGTCCAGTCGTACGGCGCGTACCGCGCGGTCGCGCCGCGCGAGAGCGGTCCGAGCACATCGTCGGCGAGCCGGTCCGTCCAGTCGAAGAACGCGTCATGCGTGGCCAGGTCGTCCAGCCGCAGCACGGGCGCCCCGCCGAGCGCGGCGGCGAGCCGTGACGCGAAGGTGCTCTTGCCGGAACCGGCGTGGCCGTCGATCGCGACCAGCCGTACCGGGCCGCAGGAGGGCGGCAGCGCGCGCAGGGTCATGGCGGCTTCCGTGAGGTCGTCCACCCGGCCAGCCTATGCGCGGGGGGAGCGGGGCACCTCCGGCGCCGGGGGATGTCACTGGTGGAGACCAATATTGGTCCGGCGACGCGATACGAATCTCTGGCCGAAGGCGTTCGGGACCCGCGATAGTTGACGAACTGTTGTGCACCCGACCACTGACCCGGGGGTCCCATGAACAACCCAGCTCCGTCCCGGAACAGCCCGGCGTCGCGCCGTACGGTGCTCGCCACCGCCCTCGCCGCGGCCGGCGCGGGCGCGCTCTCCGCCGCCGCGCCCGCCCTCGCGACCACTCCCTCCGCACCGGCCGCCCGCACCGGCCCGTCGGCCGCCCACCGCCGTGCGAGCACCCAGGTGGACAACCGGTTCTGGACCTCGGCCACCGACTGGCGCGGCGGTACGGGCAACGGCACCAAGGTCCTGACGGGCAGCCGGCCGGGACTGGTGATCGCCACCCCCGCCGGCCGCACCGACTACGCCGACCCGCACACGGGGCGGACCAGCACCTGGGAGTACGCGACCTGGACCTCGCCCGTCCACCGCTCCACGGTCCCGGCCACCGAGGCGATCGCCTCCTGGAACGCCGACACCCCCGCGGGCACCTGGATCCAGACCGAGCTGCGCGGCACCTACTCCGACGGCAAGGCGACGCCCTGGTATGTGATGGGCCGTTGGGCGGCCGGCGACGGTGACATCCACCGCACGTCCGTCGACGACCAGACGGACGACCGCAGCAGCGTCTGGACCGACACCTTCGCCATCGACGACCCGGCGAGCGGTCTGCGGCTGGCGTCGTACCAGCTGCGCCTCACGCTCCACCGCAAGCCGGGCACGACGCTCACGCCCACGGTCCACCGGGTCGGCGCGATGGCGTCGGACGTCCCGGACCGGTTCACCGTCCCGGCGGCCGAGCACGTCGTGGCGCGCGAGCTGACCGTGCCGCGCTACTCGCAGAACACCCACGTCGGCCAGTACCCCGAGTACGACAACGGCGGCGAGGCCTGGTGCAGCCCCACCTCCTCGCAGATGATCATCGAGTACTGGGGCCGGAAGCCCAGCGCCGCCGACCTCGCGTGGGTGAATCCGGCCTTCGCCGATCCCCAGGTCTGCCACGCGGCGCGGTTCACCTTCGACTACCAGTACGACGGCTGCGGCAACTGGCCGTTCAACGCGGCGTACGCGTCGAGCTACCGGGAGATGAACGCCGTCGTCACCCGGCTCGGCTCGCTCACCGACGTCGAGCGGCTCATCCGCGCGGGCATCCCGGTCATAACGTCACAGTCGTTCCTGGAGAAGGAGCTGACCGGCGCGGGCTACGGCACCTCCGGCCATCTGATGACCGTGATCGGCTTCACGGCGGACGGCGACGTGATCGCGAACGACCCGGCCTCGCCGAGCAACACGGCCGTACGGCGGATCTACAAGCGCCGCGAGTGGGAGAACATCTGGCTCCGGACGAAGCGCTACAACGCCTCCGGCGCGGTGACCTCGGGCACCGGCGGCGTCTGCTACCTCTACTGGCCGGTGGAGCCCACCGCCGCCCAGCGGAACGCGCTGGCGGCCGTCGGCGTGCGCTGAGCCGTCGGACGGGCACGGGCGGCGCCGGGGACATGAGACACGATCCCCGGCGCCGCCCGCGTGCGCGGGGTGAGTCGATCACCGCGACGGCCGGGCCCGGCCCCTGACAGGCGGTCTGCAATACTGCGGATCTCCTGTGACAGCCGAGACTGGGAAGCGCGGACTTGAACACCAGGCAGCAGCGTGGCGAGAGTGAGCGGGCGCAGTTGCGCCGCTCCGAACTCATCGCCACCGGCCGGAAGTTGTTCGCCGACACGTCGTACGACGCCCTGTCGATGGATGACATCGCCCAGCACGCCGGTGTCGCCAAGGGGCTTATCTACTACTACTTCAAGAACAAACGTGGCTACTACCTCGCCATCATCGAGGACTCGGTGATGGAGCTGGTCTCGCTCGCGTCGGGCGGGGTCGACCTGCCGAACACCCAGCGGGTCCAGCGCACCGTCGAGGCGTATCTCCGGTTCGCCGAGTTCAACGAGGCCGCCTACCGCACGATCATCACGGGCGGCGTCGGCTTCGACACCCAGGTGCAGGCGATCCGCGACGCGGTGCGTACGGGACTGGTCTCCACCGTCGCCGAGGGCGCCTACGGCCGCGCGGACATCCCGCCGATCGCCAGACTCGCCCTGCTGGGCTGGCTCAGCAGCGTCGAGTGGCTGACCCTCGAATGGCTGGATCACCGCGAGGAGCTGACGCGGGAGATCCCGCGCGATCTGCTGGTGCGGATGCTGCGTCACACGTTCGACACGATCGAGGAGTTCGCGCCGGAGTGCCCGGCCCCGCCGCCGGACCCGGACTTCCGCCCGTACACCGGCCGCGAGGCCTGACACCGCGAGGTCCGGCGCCGCGAGACCTGGCGCCGCGAGACCTGACCTGCTAGTTGATCGCCTTGATCAGCTCACCGTCGGTCGTGTCGCCGCTCAGCTCCCAGAAGAAGGTGCCTCCCAGGCCCTGCTCGTTCTTGTAGTCCATCTTGGTGCCGATGGTCGCCGGGGTGTCGTAGCTCCACCAGTTGCTGCCGCAGTGCGCGTACGCCGTACCGGCCACGGTGCCGTTGGCCGGGCAGGTGTTCTTCAGGACCTTGTAGTCCTCGATACCCGCCTCGTACGTGCCGGGGGCCGCCCCCGTCGCGCTGCCGCCCGGCTCCGCCTGGGTGACGCCGGTCCAGCCACGACCGTAGAAGCCGATGCCGAGCAGCAGCTTCTCCGCCGGAACGCCCTTGGCCTTCAGCTTGGTGATCGCCGCGTCGGAGTTGAAGCCCTCCTGCGGGATGCCCGGGTACGACGTCAGCGGCGAGTGCGGGGCCGTCGGGCCCTGCGCCGCGAACGCGCCGAAGAAGTCGTACGTCATCGGCAGGTACCAGTCGAGGTACTGGGCCGCCGCGCCGTAGTCCGTGGCGTCGATCTTGCCGCCCTCGGACGCGTCGGCCGTGATCGCCGCCGTGACGAGACTGTCGCCGCCGAATTCGGTACGGAGCGCCGACACCATGTTCGTGAACGCGTCGGGCCCGCTGGTGTCACAGGTCAGACCGCAGGCGTTCGGATACTCCCAGTCGATGTCGATGCCGTCGAAGACATCGGCCCAGCGCGGGTCCTCGACCAGGTCGTGGCAGGACTTGGCGAAGGCCGCCGGGTTCTTCGCCGCCTCACCGAACCCGCCCGACCAGGACCAGCCGCCGAACGACCAGATCACCTTGAGGCCGGGGTGCAGCGCCTTGAGCTTGCGGAGCTGGTTGAAGTTGCCGCGCAGCGGCTGGTCCCAGGTGTCGGCGGCCCCGTCGACGCTCTGGTCGGCGGTGTAGGCCTTCTCGTAGTCGGCGAAGGCGTCACCGATGGTGCACTTGCCGCCCTGGACGTTGCCGAACGCGTAGTTGATGTGTGTCAGCTTGTCCGCCGACCCGGAGGTCTGAATGTTCTTGACGTGGTAATTCCGGTCGTAGACACCCCAGTTGGCGAAGTATCCGATGACCTTCTCGCCGGCGGCTGTGGGGGCCGCCGGAGCCTTCTCCTGATCCGCGGCGGCGGTACCGGCGCCGGCGAGCAGGGATACGCCGAGAACGGCCGTACAGGCCGCTGCGACGAGCGCCCGGAAACGGGCGCGGGGACGGTGCGGTCCGAGCATGAGGTCTCCTCGTGGGGAGGGAGATCGAGATCCATGACGTCGACTTGGCATGGACGCGAAATGTGTTCACGGGGACGGTAGAAGGACTAGACCAGTGGGTCAATGGTGCGGACCAACTTCCCGGCTGACGTCCCGTGACTGCACCCCCGCCGATCAGGCATACTCAACGCGCCACAGCCGCAGGTCAGCCCCTCCCGTGATCCGGGAGGGCACCATCGGCTGGGCAGTATTCCTGTCCGGGGGCACCCCCGGGCCTCGACCCGACCGGCGGTCGCCGCCACACCCAGCGTGCGCACCCGTCGTAGCGTCCCGACAGGGAGGAGAGCGCCGCCATGTCCGACCGCGCCCCGCGAACGGTGGAACGTCAACTGCCCACCGAGGAGTCCAAGGACCTGCTCACACTCGTACGCGACATCATCGAGCGGGAGATCGTCCCGAGCGCGGCCGAAGAGGAGGAGACGGGGCACTTCCCCCGGCAGACCTTCTCCCTCCTCTCCGAATCGGGACTGCTCGGACTGCCGTACGACTCCGAACTCGGCGGCGGCGACCAGCCGTACGAGGTCTACCTCCAGGTCCTCGAAGAACTGGCCGCGGCCCGGCTCACCGTCGGCCTCGGCGTCAGCGTCCACTCCCTGGCCTGCCACGCCCTCGCCTCGTACGGCACCCCCGAACAGCAGGCCGCCCACCTCCCCGCCATGCTGGGCGGCGGTCTGCTCGGCGCGTACTGCCTCTCCGAGCCCGCGTCCGGCTCCGACGCCGCCTCACTGCGCACCAAGGCCGTCAGGGACGGCGACGACTGGCTGATCACCGGCACCAAGGCCTGGATCACCCACGGCGGCGTCGCCGACTTCTACACCGTGCTCGCGCGCACCGGCGGCGAGGGCGCCGGCGGCATCTCGGCGTTCCTCGTGCCCGGCGGCGCCGACGGGCTGGTCGCCGCAGCGCCTGAGAAGAAGATGGGCATGAAGGGCTCGCCCACCGCCCAACTCCACTTCGACGGCGTCCGGGTCGGCGACGACCGGCGGATCGGCGACGAGGGCCAGGGCTTCGCGATCGCCCTCTCCGCGCTCGACTCGGGCCGGCTCGGGATCGCGGCCTGCGCCGTGGGTGTCGCCCAGGCCGCCCTCGACGGGGCCGTGGAGTACGCGACGGGACGCCGGCAGTTCGGCCGCCCCATCGCCGACTTCCAAGGGCTGCGCTTCATGCTCGCCGACATGGCCACCCGGGTCGAGGCGGGGCGCGCCCTGTATCTCGCGGCGGCGCGACTGCGGGACGCCGGCCTGCCGTTCTCCCGGCAGGCCGCCATGGCGAAGCTGTTCTGCACGGACGCGGCGATGCAGGTGACCACGGACGCCGTACAGGTACTCGGCGGCTACGGCTACACCGCCGACTTCCCCGTGGAGCGCTACATGCGCGAGGCGAAGGTGCTCCAGATCGTCGAAGGCACCAACCAGATCCAGCGCATGGTGATCGCCCGTCATCTCGCGGGCCCCGAGACCCGCTGACCCCCGTCCGCCGTACCGGTCCCGTCCGTCAGCTGTCACCAACCGGCGGACGGGTCAGGCGGATTGACGAACCGTGCGTCAGGCGGCGTGCCGACGCAGGTGCGGCAGCGGGAACTTGACGGGCCGTGACGTCGGGCCGCCCGCGTGGGAGAACGGCTGGGTGCGCCAGTCCAGGCCCTGGGGAAGCGTCAGCAGCAGAGCGGTGTCCTGCTCCTGCGCGTCGAGCGACTCGTCGGCCGCCCCGGCCTCCGTGGCCGAACGGCCCGTACCCGCGCACACGGTGAGCACGAACGGGTTCCACGGGCTGGGGCACAGCGCGTGCTCCGGCAGGACGTCCTCGTCCGCCAGCAGCGCGATCGGCTGGGAGCAGTCCGGGCACACGACCCGGAACATCTCGAAGGTGTCGTACAGGTCGAGCTCATCGGCCTCGACGGAATCAACGGGCTCCGGTTCGATACGGCCGGCGCGCTTCAGGCTCTGCATTCAGGCACTCCCCCTCGGGTGGGCCGACAGCCACGTGCGGCCTCGACCACAGCAAGCAATTCCCGTCGCGCGAGGCAGGTAACCGTAAGGTCTCGACGGAGCCCGCGACATACCTGTGGTCTTCGTCACATGCCTGGCGCAAGTGACGATCCGGTAGGCCGTCAGCTGTGCCGGAAGCGATCCCGGGCAATAGGTTGAACCGCATGGAGGAGCTGGATCGTCAGATCGTGGAATTGCTCGTCAAGGACGGGCGGATGAGCTACACCGACCTGGGCAAGGCCACAGGTCTGTCCACCTCGGCGGTGCATCAGCGCGTCCGCAGACTGGAACAGCGCGGAGTCGTACGCGGCTACGCCGCCGTGGTGGACCCGGAAGCCGTCGGACTGCCGCTGACCGCGTTCATCTCGGTCAAACCGTTCGACCCCAGCGCGCCCGACGACATCGCGGAACGGCTGGCCCCGATCCCCGAGATCGAGGCGTGCCACAGCGTGGCCGGGGAGGAGAACTACATCCTCAAGGTCCGGGTGGCCACACCACTGGACCTGGAACACCTGCTGACCCGCATCCGCACCCTCGCGGGCGTCTCCACACGTACGACGGTGGTCCTCTCCACCCCGTACGAGGCCCGGCCGCCGTACTTCTAGGGGGCTTCGGTCGCCTCCGGGGCGCTTCAAGTCGCTGTCGACGGTCGACCGTGCTCGGCTCCCTCTTTTTGAGGGCTCGGTTCGCCTCCGGGGCGCTTTTAGTCGCTGTCGACGGTCGACCGTGCTCGGCCCCTCGTTCCTCGGGGCCTCCGCGCGCTCTCCCTTTCGACACCGACGCGCCCCTTCGGCTCACTCGCCGGGGGGGGGGCCGGGGGCGCCGTCGGGCTGGACGTCGCTCGGCTCGTCCGGCGCGGTCCACCCCTGCGTGCCGCCGGCCGCCCGTGAGGCGGGAGACTGGGCGGCATGAACGATCGCGCCGCCCCCCAGAGCGAACCCCGCACCGTGCTGCTGCGCGGTGGAGACGTCCACAGCCCCGCCGACCCCTTCGCCACCGCGATGGTCGTCGAACGCGGCCATGTCGCCTGGGTCGGCTCCGAAGGCGCCGCCGACTCGTTCGCCTCCGGTGTCGACGAGACCGTCGACCTCGAAGGCGCCCTCGTCACCCCCGCGTTCACCGACGCGCACGTCCACACCACCGCGACCGGCCTGGCCCTCACCGGACTCGACCTGTCCGGCGCGCGGACCCTGGGCGACGCGCTCGCGCTCGTACGCGCCCACCATGTCGCGCACCCCGGCGAACGGGTGCTCCTCGGGCACGGCTGGGACGCCGCGCGCTGGCCCGAGCGCCGGGCGCCAACCCGCCGGGAGCTCGACGAGGCGGCCGGCGGACGGCCGCTCTATCTGACCCGCGTCGACGTCCACTCCGCCGTGGTGAGCACCGCGCTGCTCGCGCTGGTGCCCGGCGTCAACGGACTGGCCGGATTTCATCAGGACGCCCCGCTGACCGGCGACGCCCACCACGCCGTACGCGCCGCCGCGCACGCCGCCGTGACCCCCGCGCAGCGCACCGAGGCGCAGCGCGCCGCCCGCGCCCGCGCGGCCTCGCTCGGCATCGGCACGCTCCACGAGTGCGCCGGCCCCGACATCTCCGCCGAGGACGACTTCACCGGGCTGCTCAGGCTGGCCGATGACGAGGCGGGCCCGCGCGTCCTCGGGTACTGGGCCGAGCACGTCAGCGACGACAGGGGCGCGGCGCGCGTCCGCGAACTGGGCGCCGCCGGCGCGGCGGGCGATCTCTTCGTGGACGGCTCCCTCGGTTCGCACACCGCCTGGCTGAGCGAGCCGTACGCGGACGCGCCCCACACCGGCGTCGCGCATCTCGACGCCGCCGACATCGCCGCCCATGTCACGGCCTGTACCGAGGCCGGCCTTCAGGCCGGTTTCCACGCCATCGGGGACGCCGCGATCGGCGCGGTCGTCGCCGGGATCCGTACCGCCGCCGAGACGCTCGGCCTCGCCCGGATCCGGGCCGCCCGCCACCGCGTCGAGCACGCCGAGATGCTCACCCCCGAGACCGTCGCCGCCTTCGCCGAACTCGGCCTCACCGCCTCCGTCCAGCCCGCGTTCGACGCGGCGTGGGGCGGTACGGAGGGCATGTACGCCGACCGGCTCGGCGAGGCGCGCGCCGGCACGCTGAACCCGTACGCCGCCCTGCTGCGCGCCGGCGTCCCGCTCGCCTTCGGCTCGGACAGCCCGGTGACCGCGCTCGACCCCTGGGGCACCATCAGGGCCGCCGCCTTCCACCGCACACCCGCTCACCGCGTCTCCGTACGCGCCGCCTTCACCGCCCACACACGCGGTGGGGGCCGCGCCGCGGGCCGCGACGACACGGGGGTGCTCGTGCCCGGCGCGCCCGCCGACTACGCGGTCTGGCGCACCGAGGAACTGATCGTCCAGGCCCCCGACGACCGGGTCTCCCGCTGGTCCACCGACCCGCGTTCGGGCACGCCCGGCCTGCCCGATCTCACCCCCGGCACGGCCCTGCCGGTCTGTCTGCGGACCGTGGTGGGCGGAGAGGCGGTGTTCGTGCGACCGAACGAGTGATGTACCCGCGTTTCCGTACGGCCGACCGATGCTTACCGGCCACTGTCGCGACCAGCGGATCTTCCCCGCTGACCTGCTGAAACGGATAAATGCCGCAGGTCGGAGGAGTATTGACAGCAAGCAGTCACCGGCCGGTAGGTTCGGCCGGGTCCACCAAAGGACGTCCGACCGGCAACTCCCACGCAGTCGTCGAACGCCGCTGGGTCATGGGGCGGTGTGCCGCACCGGCGCACCACCACTGGGAGCCAGGCTCAGCGCCCGCGCCTCGGGGGCGAGGGAAGGTTTCTGCCGGTTGGCGGGTGCGACCCGGGTAGGGCCCCGGCGTTCAGTAGACAACGGCTTTCGGTCGACCCGCAGCCGGCGGGTCCCAGGTCGGCCCGAAGGACGCCGGGACCCGATCCGCAGAGCCCCGGATCCGGACGCCCGGCCGCCGGACCGCCGGATTCCGGCCGCCCGCCCCCTTTCCCGTACGACACCACTCACCGTGTGGACGGCGACCCCTCGCGTGCTCGCTAAGGTGGTACTTCTGCGTACGGCGATTAAGGGGCAGTTGTGAACGACGGTGGTCAGAGGCAGTACGGCCCGCTCGGCGCAGCCTTGGTGATCATCCCGACCTTCAACGAGGCGGAGAACATCAAACGGACCATCAGCCGTGTGCGCGCGGCGGTCCCGGAGGCCGACATTCTGGTGGCCGACGACAACAGCCCCGACGGCACCGGAAAGATCGCCGACGAACTCGCCGCCGACGACAGCCAGGTCCACGTCCTGCACCGCAAGGGCAAGGAAGGACTGGGCGCGGCCTATCTGGCGGGCTTCCACTGGGGCATGGAGCACGGCTACGGCGTCCTGGTCGAGATGGACGCCGACGGCTCCCACCAGCCCGAGGAGCTGCCCCGGCTGCTGACCGCCCTCAAGAGCGCGGACCTGGTGCTCGGTTCGCGCTGGGTGCCCGGTGGCCGCGTGGTCAACTGGCCGCGGACCCGCGAGATGATCTCGCGCGGCGGCAGCACGTACTCCCGCGCGCTGCTCGGCCTGCCGCTGCGCGACATCACCGGCGGATTCCGCGCCTTCCGTACGGAGACGCTCGACCGCCTCGGCCTGGACGAGGTCGCCTCGCAGGGCTACTGCTTCCAGGTCGACCTCGCGCGCCGCGCCGTCGAGGCCGGCTGCCATGTCGTGGAGGTGCCCATCACCTTCGTCGACCGCGAACTGGGCGACTCCAAGATGAGCCGGGACATTCTTGTGGAGGCGCTCTGGCGGGTCACCGCGTGGGGCGTCGGGACCCGCGCGAACCGCATGCTGGGCCGCAAGTCCCTCTGATCCGTACGACACCCGTACGACACCGCGCTCCGCTCCCAGGCACACTGGAATCATGACGACCGGCGCACCGCCTCCCGCGGCTCCGCAGCGCTCACGCGCGCGCAAAATTGTCCCCCTGGGCATCGCTCTCTGGCTGGTGCTCGAAATCTGGCTGCTGACTGTCGTCGGCGAGGCGACGAACGCGCTGACGGTGCTGGCGCTGCTGATCGGCGCCGGCGTCCTCGGCTCGGTGGTCGTGAAGCGGGCGGGCCGGCGGGCCTTCCGGAATCTCAGCGAGACCCTTCAGCAGGCCCAGCGGCAGCAGCAGAACCCCGACGCCGAGAGCGCGGACGAGAGCCCGAGCACCAGCTCGGGCAACGGCTTCCTGATGCTGGGCGGCCTGCTGATCATGCTGCCGGGGCTGATCTCCGACGTCTTCGGCCTGGTCCTTCTGATCCCGCCGGTGCGCTCGCTGCTGAGCCGGCGGGTCGAGCGGTCGCTGGAGCGCCGTATGCGCGCCGCACCCCCTGGAGGTCTCGGCGACGCCTTCCAGCAGGCTCAGCAGGCCAGGATGTCGCGCCCGGACGGCAAGGTCGTCCAGGGCGAGGTCATCAAGAACGACGAGCCGGCGCCGCCCCGCGACAATCCGGACCAGGGTGGACCGCGCCCGCCCCTGACACCGTGAGGCGTCCTGACATCGTGAGGCGCCCCGGCACCGTACGGCGCCGCCGGCCGGGGATCGGCTGACGACCGGGAAGCCGAAAGCCGTGGGCCGCGACACTGTGTGTGTCGCGGCCCACGGCTTCTCGCATGTGCTGTTGTGGCGGTGCTACCAGGTCAGGCCGACTTCCGGCTGTCCCTCGGATGCACCGCGATATTCATGGCGCCGGAGCGCAGGACGGCCAGCCGTTCGGCCAGCACCTCCTCCAACTCCTCGCGTGTGCGCCGCTCCATGAGCATGTCCCAGTGCGTACGCGCAGGCTTGCCCTTCTTCTCCTCGGGACCATCCCCGTCCACCAGGAGTGCCTGGGCGCCACACGCCTTGCACTCCCACTCCGGCGGAATTTCCGCCTCTACCGAGAACGGCATCTCAAATCGATGGCCGTTCTGGCATGCGTACTCCACCGCCTGGCGCGGGGCCAGATCGATGCCGCGGTCCGTCTCGTAGCTGGTAACCACAAGTCGCGTGCCGCGGAGAGCTCGCTCACTCATGAATCGTGCCTCCCGGGCTTGTCGCCCACAGGACAGGTGTCGCTGTCGTCGTCTTCCGGTCAACGTCCGGTCGGCGGTAAAGATTCCCGTTGCGGGTCATACGTCGCCGTCGTGCCGCCCCTTGTTGTACCCACCAGTGCCCGTTTTGTCACATCTGGTGTTGGATGTCAGCCGACGTTTTCGTTTCTGTGACACGCAGTAACGGTCCGGCTGACAGGCCAACGGCGTACACTACCGCGCTTTCACTTCAACGTCTAAATCCGGTCCGGCACGGGGTTTCCCGCCTCGGCCACGGCCCTGCGGACGGGCACCCTCGCGAGGAGCACGAAGCCGATCACGAAGAAGATCACCAGGGAGAGAATCGCGTCCCGGTAGCTGCCGGTGACCTGATAGGCGAGGCCGAACACCAGCGGCCCCAGCCAGCTCAGCCCGCGGTCACTCATCTCGTACGCGGCGAAGTACTCGGCCTCCTTGCCGCGCGGCACCAGATGCGAGAACAGCGAACGCGACAGCGCCTGGCTCCCGCCGAGCACCATGCCGATCGCCGCGGCGAGAGCGAAGAACCAGACCGGGGCCCCGGCCGGCAGGAAGTACCCGGCCCCCAGGATCACCGTCCAGACGGCGAGCGAGGCGAGAATCGTCCGTTTGGCCCCGTGCGTCCGCGCCAGCCGGCCCATGCCGAGCGCGCCCGCCACCGCCAGGATCTGCACCAGCAGTACGGCCGTGATCAGCGTCGTCTGGTCGAGCCCCAGCTCCTCGGAGCCGTAGATCGACGCCTGCGAGATCACCGTCTGCACGCCGTCGTTGTAGATCAGATAGGCGAGCAGGAAGGAGAGCGTCAGCGGATGGCGGCGCATGTCGCGCAACGTGGCCATCAGCTGGCGCCAGCCCGTACCGACCGAGCCCTCGCCCGCGTGGCCGCCGTCCTTCACCACCCGCCGGTCGCGCAGCCGGCTCAGCGGTATCAGCGTGAAGGCGCCCCACCACACACCGGCGGAGGCCAGACAGATCCGCACGGCCGTCGACTCCGAGACACCGAACGACTCGTGACCGGTGTACAGAATCAGGTTCAGTACGAGGACGAAGGCGCCCGAGGTGTAGCCGAACGCCCAGCCCCGTGAGGAGACGGCGTCACGCTCCTCGGGCGTGGCTATCTGGGGCAGATAGGCGTTGTAGAGCGCCATGGACACCGACAGCGAGGCGTTCGCCACGATCAGCAGCACGACGCCCAGCGCGTAGCGGTCGCCGTCGAGGAAGAACATCCCCGCCGTGGCGCCCGCGCCGACGTACGCCGCGACGGCGAGCAGCGGCTTCTTGCGCCCCGTACGGTCCGCCACCGCGCCGGCCAGCGGCATCAGCAGCACGGCCACCACGATCGAGACGGACACCGAGTACGCGAAGACCGAACCGGCCCGCACCGGGATGCCCAGCGGATGGACGAAGCCGTCGGCGTCGGCGGCGGCCTTCGCCACGGACGTCAGATACGGCCCGAGGAAGACGGTGACGACGCTCGTCGAGTAGACGGAGCACGCGAAGTCGTAGAAGTACCAGCCGCGTTGCTCACGTATGCGGCCCGTCTCGTCACCGGTCAGGTCCGCGGTGTCGGCGGTCAACCCGCGCCCCCTCATTCGTCCCCGTGGGGGACAGCCGTAACCGTCAGTGCCAGACCCCGCGCTCGGCGAACACCGAGCGCAGCGTCTCCAGTTGATCGGTCATGATGCCATCCACACCGAGGTCCAGGAGCGCGCGCATCCGATCCGCGTCATTGATCGTCCAGACATGTACCTGAAGACCCCGGTCGTGCGCCGTCCTCACGAAGCGTTCGTCGACCACCCGCACACCGCTCTGGTCCGGCGGGACCTGCGCGCAGACGGCGCCCCGGCGTACGGGCGCGGGTGCCCCGTACGAGCGCAGCCGCAGGCCGAGCACCCCGCGCACGCCGTACGACGTGGCCAGCCGGGGGCCCGCGAGACGGTACGCGCGCGCCACCCGCGCCTCCGAGAACGAGCCCACGCACACCCGGTCCCAGCTGTCCGTCCGCCGGATCAGCTCGATCAGCGGGCGCAGGGCCGGTTCCGCCTTCATGTCGACATTCCAGCGGGCCTCCGGGAACTCCGCCAGCAGATCCTCGAACAGCGGGAGCGGTTCACCGCCGCCGACCCTGGCCCGGCTCACCTCGCTCCACGGCAGCTCGGAGATCCGGCCGCGCAGATCGGTGACCCGGTCGAGGGTCGTGTCGTGGAACGCGACGAGCCGGCCGTCGGCCGTGGTGTGCACGTCGGTCTCGAAGTAGCGGAAACCGAGCGCGGCGGCGCGCCGGAACGCCGCCGCCGTGTTCTCGATCCCGTCGGCCGCGCCGCCCCGGTGGGCGAACGGGATGGGCGACGGATGGTCCAGATAGGGGTGGAGTACGGGAGTCACGGCCGAAGTATGGCGCCCTCCGGGGAACCTCCGGCGACGGCGGTGCCGCCGTCGTCCGACGAGGGGACGACGAAGACGCGCAGGAACAGCTGCGCGAGTGGTCCGATCGCCAGCGCGTAGGCGATCGTGCCGACCCCGACGGAGCCGCCGAGGGCGAAGCCGGTGGCGACGACGGCCACCTCGATCCCGGTACGGACCAGGCGCACCGACCGGCCGGTGAGCCGGTGCAGCCCCGTCATCAGGCCGTCGCGCGGGCCGGGGCCGAACCGGGCGGCGATGTAGAGACCCGTGGCCACCCCGTTGAGGACGATGCCGGCGACGAGCAGCGGGATCTGTACGGCGAGACCGCGGCCGTCCGGGACGAGGGCCAGCGCGGCGTCCATCGCGATGCCGACCACGAAGACGTTGGAGACCGTGCCGAGCCCGGGACGCTGCCGGATCGGGATCCACAGCAGCAGCACGACCGCGCCGACGACGATCGAGACGACGCCCATCGTCAGCCCGGTCAGCTCTGACAGGCCCTGGTGCAGCACGCCCCAGGGCTCCAGTCCGAGACCACCCCTGACCAGCAGGGCCGCGCTCACGCCGTACAGCGTCAGACCGGCGTAGAGCTGGACGAGCCGGCGGGGGAGCCGCCTCCCACGGAGGTCGGGTGTGGTGGGCACGGTGCTGTCCTCCGGAGGTGGAACGAGTGGACTGGCCTGTGTCACTCTGTGGCTGGGTGGCATCGGCCAACCATGGCCAATTCGGGGAAGGTGGACTGATTTCCATGACGCGTTGGACTTCGGCGGTCGGAGCGGCACCGCTCGCGCGCCAGCTCAACGCCCAGCAGCCCCGGCCCGCCGGCCCCGGCACCCGTAGGCCGCCCGCCTACCGCGCCCTCGCCGACGGTGTCCGGCTGCTCGTCCTCGAAGGCCGTGTGCCGGTCGCCGCCCGGCTCCCCGCCGAACGTGAGCTGGCCCTCGCGCTCTCCGTCAGCCGTACGACGGTCGCCGCCGCCTACGAGGCGCTGCGCGCCGAAGGGTTCCTGGAATCACGCAGGGGCGCCGGCAGCTGGACCGCCGTACCGGCCGGGAATCCGCTGCCCGCCCGCGGCCTCGAACCACTGCCGCCGGACTCCCTCGGCTCGATGATCGACCTCGGCTGCGCCGCGCTGACGGCGCCCGAGCCCTGGCTCACCCGTGCCGTACAGGGCGCGCTGGAGGAGTTGCCGCCGTACGCGCACACCCACGGCGACTACCCGGCGGGGCTGCCCGCGCTGCGGCAGACCCTCGCCGACCGGTACACCGCGCGCGGGATCCCGACCATGCCCGAGCAGATCATGGTCACCACCGGGGCGATGGGCGCGATCGACGCGATCTGCCATCTCTTCGCCGGGCGCGGCGAGCGCGTCGCCGTCGAATCGCCCAGCTACGCGAACATCCTCCAACTGATGCGCGAGGCGGGCGCCCGCCTCGTCCCCGTCGCCATGGCCGAGGGGCTGGCCGGCTGGGACCTGTCGCGCTGG
This sequence comes from Streptomyces sp. NPDC006643, assembly GCF_042870175.1. NCBI lineage: Bacteria > Bacillati > Actinomycetota > Actinomycetes > Kitasatosporales > Streptomycetaceae > Streptomyces > Streptomyces sp. NPDC006643. Next base: position 216,823 of record NZ_JBIAHA010000010.1, read on the forward strand.
CGCCAGGTACTGAGGGACGCCGCGCCCCGTCTCGCGTACGTCGTGGCCGACTTCCACAACCCCACCGGCGCGCTCGCCACCGAGGACCAGCGCAGACAGCTCGTGGAGGCCGCGCGTTCGGCGGGGACCGTCCTCGTCGCCGACGAGACGATGTCCGAGCTGTATCTGGACGGGGACCGGCCGGGCGACGAACTGCCGCCGCCGGTCTGTACGTTCGACCCCGCCGGCAGCACGGTCCTCACCGTCGGGTCCGCCAGCAAGGCGTTCTGGGCGGGCATGCGCATCGGCTGGGTCCGGGCGGCGCCCGAGGTCATCCGCTCGCTCGTCTCCGCCCGCGCCTACGCCGACCTCGGCACCCCGGTGCTCGAACAGCTCGCGATCAACTGGCTGATGGGCGGCGGCGGCTGGGAACAGGCGGTCGACGTCCGGCGCGCGCAGGGCAGGGCGAACCGCGACGCGCTGGTGGCCGCCGTCCGCCGGGAGCTGCCGAGCTGGGAGTTCGACGTGCCGCGCGGCGGGCTGACGCTGTGGGTGCGCACCGGAGGGCTGTCCGGCTCGCGGATCGCCGAGGTGGGCGAGCGGGTCGGCGTACGGGTGCCGGGCGGGCCGCGCTTCGGCGTCGACGGCGCCTTCGAGGGATACGTACGGCTGCCGTTCACCGTCGGCGGCCCCGTCGCCGACGAGGCGGCCGTCCGGCTGGCGGCGGCGGCCCGCCTGGTGGAGAGCGGTGCGCGCGCCGGCACGGACGCACCGCGCACGTTCGTCGCCTGACGGGTGCGCGGCGCGTACGGAACGGAGGTCCGGGGCCTGGGGGCCTGGGGGCTCAGCCCTCGGCCGGTACGGCGGTGGGCACCGGCGCGGCGCTCTGGCGCGGTTGCCGCTGCCGTACCTGCGCGGCCGGCTGGTCCGGCTCCGGGTCGGGACCGGGCCGCGGGGACGCCGGCCGGTCCGTATCGGCTTCGGAGGTGCGGGCGGCGGCCGTCGATCCGTCCGGCGGAGTGTGCCGGTCCGGGAGCAGATCCAGCACCGCCCGCCGGTGCGCGTCGCTCGTGTCGTCGTCGTACGGATCGGGCGTCGCGGGGACTTGGAGCCTGAGCACCGGTCCGGTGCCGAGCCGCGCGTAACCCCGCCCGGTGGGGATGTCCGGGGCGGGGATGGTGTGCGGCGGCGCCCCGAGGACGGCTTCCAGCTCCTCGCGGGTGGCGGCGCCCAGCACGACCCGGGCGCGGGTGTGCGTCCGTACGGTCTCGCCGAGCGCGTCCAGGGTCTCGAACTGCTCCGCCACGACGACCGTCACGTTCGCCGCCCTGCCGTGCCGCAACGGCACGTTGAGCATGTCCTGCGGATCGGGCCGCCCGTCGGCGGTCGCGAGATGGGCGAAGGCGCTCGGCCGGTCCAGCAGCAGCCAGAGCGGGCGCCTGGTGTCCTCGGGCACCGCGTGACCGGACTGCCGGGCGCGGTTGGCGGCGATCAGCCGCCGTTCGGTCTCGTTGGAAGCCCATTCGAGACCGGACAGCGCGCCCGAGAGCCCGGATTCCACGGCGAGGACGCCCGTACGCCCGTCGAGGCTGGCGTACTCACCGGTCCCGTTGCCGTCCACGATCACCACGTCGCCGTGCGCGAGCGCCTGGAGGGCGATCGAGCGCAGCAGACTCGTGGTGCCGCTTCCGGGGTGCCCGACGGCGAGCAGATGAGGCTCGGTCGAGCGGGCGCCCGTACGCCAGACGACCGGAGGGGCGTCACGGGTCGCGTCGCCCTCCAGGACCGGCACGGTGCGCCGGACCGCGTCGGCGTCGGTGAAGCCGAGCACCGTCTCGCCGGGGGCGGTGACGAACCGCTGGGCGGCGATACCGGTGGGAAGCGGGGGCAGCACACTCATGACGAGCACGTTGCCCTCCTCGTCCCAGTCGAACAGATACTCCCGGCCGCGCCCGGACTTCGCGTGCATCAGCTGCTCGATCCGGACGCGCGAGGAGTACTCACCGTCGGTGAAGTACGGCGGGTACGACACCCGCAGCCGGGTGAGACGCCCGTCGGCGTCGAACTCGTACTCGTCGAACGCCTTGTCCCACTCCCCGCCGTGGGCGAAGAGCGGGTTCGGGTCCTCCGGCAGGGAGAAGTACGGCACCAGCGCCTCGTAGAGGGACCGCAGGCGCTGCAACTCCGCGTCGTCGGGCCCGGTCCGCACCGGCGTGCGGTCACGGCCCTTCCAGCCGGCCACCGCCATCACCGAGATGAGGGCGAGGAGCGGTCCGTACGGGACGAGCGCGACCACCAGGACGACGGCCGCGACCAGGAACAGCGCGGGACCACGCCGGTCCTTGGGGGTGGCCGCCCATTTCTGGCGTCCCGTGCCGGCCAGCAGACGCAGACCACGGGTGATCGTGATCAGCGGATGGAGGACGTCGGTGGCACTGTCGGCGGCCGAGCGGGCCATCACTCGGCTGCGAGCGATGTGAGCGCTGCCGCTGCTCAGAATGCGGGGGAGTGGTCGCCGGGCCACGTCTGTCTCCTGAAGGTGCGGAAGATGCGGGATGTGCTGAAGGGACGGCAGGCGGTCAGAACTTGATCCCGCCGAGCAGACTGGCGAGGCTGGCGCCTCCGGCCGTGATGCTCGGGGCGATGGCCGTGCCCGCGAGATAGAAGCCGAAGAGCGCGCAGACGAGCGCGTGGGACGCCTTGAGTCCGTCCTTCCTGAAGAAGAGGAAGACGATGATTCCGAGCAGCACGACGCCTGACATGGACAGGATCATGAGGGGATCTCCTGGTTGAGGGGGACAGTCACCATGAGTTGTTCCATGCTCACAGTAAGTATCTATGTGATAAAAGGTGCAAGTGGGTGAAATTCCCGGAATCTCACTGGACCGGCGGACAGCGGAACCTCGTGTACCGCTTGCTACGGCCTCTGTCCCCCGGAGCGGCCCGCAGGGCAGTAATCTGTCGATTCACCCGTACGGCTGCGCAGCCGTACGCCCCAGGTCAGCGGCGCGAGAGGCGGTTCACCGATGAGCGAGGTCCCCGAGGGCCCGGCCCCGGACGGCGATGGTCCCGACAGTGACGTCGTCGAACTGGCCACCAAGGTCTTCGACCTCGCACGCCGCGGCGAGAGCGAACTGCTCGCCGCCTACGTCGACGCCGGCGTCCCCGTGAATCTCACCAACGACCGCGGCGACTCCCTGGTCATGCTCGCCGCCTACCACGGGCACGCGCCCGCGGTCGAGACGCTGCTCGCGCGTGGCGCCGAGGCGGACCGGGCCAACGACCGCGGACAGACACCACTGGCCGGTGCGGTCTTCAAGGGCGAGGACGCCGTGATCCGCGCGCTGCTCACCGGCGGGGCCGACCCGACGGCCGGAACACCCTCCGCCGTGGATACGGCGCGGATGTTCGGGAAGGCGGACCTCTTGGAGCTCTTCGGAGCACGGTGAAGGGAGGCGTCGTAAATGTGGTCGCGGTGGCGAAATGGGTGGGTCATCATGACGTCGGGCCCGGAAGGGGCCACCGACGAGAGGCAGCGAAAGATGGTCTACACCAAGCAGGAGACGACGGTCGAGCGATGTTGGCGCGCGGCCTAGGCAGCCTAGGCATCCCCACCCCCCGGTTGCGTCGACAGCTTGATGTGAGGCTCTCCCCATGTTCGATCCAGTCATAGCGCCGAGCGGCACACTGCTCGGCCTGCTGCAAAGGGGGCGCGGCGACGGCACTCTGCACGCGCTGGCCGCACCCCGCGCCGAGGCGCTCAACGCCCTCAACCACTGCGTGACCAACGACCCGCGCCACGACTGGCAGGTCGAGAACCGCTCCCTCTACTACGCGCGTCTGTATCTGGACCTCCACGGCGATCTCGAACCGCTCGAACACCACCTCTTCCGTGCCGAGGACCACTTCGACACCGACGAGTCGCGCACCGGACTCGCCCTCGCCGTACTGGGCCACCTCGCCTCCTACGGACGGGACGACGCGCTGGCGCTGCTGCGCCGGTACGCCGCGTCCGGCTCCAACTGGACATGGGCGCTCGACGAACTGGCGCTGCGCGACGACGACGCCGGACTGCGGGCTCTCGCGCCGACGATCCTCGCCAGATTCCCCACCACCGCCGAGGGCGACGCCGAGCTGGCCACCGCCCTCCAGGGCGCCTTCGAACCCCGGCCCTGGCGGCTCTGGGCCGACGACCCGCGCGAGACGGTCGCTACCCGCGTCAGGGCGGCACGGGAACAGGGCTCCTTCGACCGATGGCAGCAGCAACTGCGGCCCAGCGGACCCCGGCCCGGCTGGAGCGTGGCGGCCGTCTTCGCATGGGCCCAGGACGGTCTCGAACGCGGCACCACCCTGCATGTGCCCGCCGCCCGATGTCTGACCGCGGTCGCCGGACCCGACGACCGCGCCGCCATCGTCGAAGCCGGCCGCAGCGGTCCGGACGGGGCACGCTCGGCCGCGCTGCACTACCTCGCCGAGGCCCGCGATCCCGCCGTGCTCGACCTGATCGAGTCAGCGGCCACCGACCCGTCGGAGAGCCTCGCCGAAGCCGCCGTCGCCGCCTTCGAGCGCATGTGCGGCGACGCCGCGGTGGACCGGGCACGCGGCTGGGTGCACCGGCCCGACGCCCTCGGCGCCTCGGCGGCGGGCGTACTCGCCTCACGCGGCGGCCGGCAGGACACCCAGCTGGTGCTCGGCGCCCTCCGTGAGGCCGTACGGTCCGACGGACCCGACGCGCCCCGCCTGTGGACCCTCGTCGACGGCACCGGCCGGCTCGGCATCGGCTGCGCCGCACCCGTGCTGCGGCACGTGTACCGGGAGACCGCCTCCTCACAACTGCGCGGCCGTACGGCCAGGGCGCTGGCGGCCACCGACCCCTCGTACGCGACAGGATTCGCCGTCGAGTGTCTGTGGGACTGCGAGGAGACCACCAGAGAGGTCGCCGCGCTGCACGCCGAGACCGGTGATGTGCGGGTGGCCGACCGGCTGCGGCGGCTCGCGGCGGATCCGGCCGAGGAGGCCGAGGTACAGACCGCCGTACGGAGCCGGATCGGGCCGGACGCGCCCGCCGTCTGACCCTGGCCCCCGCCCGGTGGTGCCGGGCGGGGGAACGGCCGGGCTTCGTCGGCGGGTGGGGAACGGCGGCGCTTCGCCGGCGGCCGGCGGGTTCTACCGGGCAGGTGTGGCCGTACGGACTCCAACAGATGAACCGCCCGGCGCACGCCGGTTTCGATCAGGGGCCTGAACGGTTTCGCGGTGGCCGAAGTTCCGCCGGGACGGCCGAAACACCAATGCTCACGGGACGTTTCCCACGCGGAAAGATCCACGTTGTCGGGACCACCCTCGGTACGGCGAGAACACGGGTATGCGTGTCGTCATCGTCACAGAATCCTTCCCGCCCGATGTGAACGGCGTGGCGCACTGCGCCCTCCAGACCGCCCGGCACCTCGTCGCACGCGGCCATGACCCGCTCGTCATCGCACCGGCCTCGTCGTCCGCGGCATTCGCGGGCGCCGAGACCCCGTCCCCCTCCCCATCCTCCGCCGCCTCCCCGTCCTCCTCCGCCACCTTCTCCCCGTCCCCCCGCACGGCCTCTCCCCGCACAGCCGACTCCGACGCACCATGCCCCGTGGTGCGCGTCCCCTCCCTGCCCCTGCCCGGCTACCCCCAGGTGCGCGTCGCCCTCCCCAGCCGCCGCGTCGCCGCGACCCTCGCCGCGCACCGGGCCGACCTCGTACACCTGGCCGGGCCGTTCGTCCTCGGCGTACGCGGCATGGCAGCCGCCGCACGGCTGGGGATCCCCGCCGTCGCCGTCTACCAGACCGATCTCGCCGGCTACGCGCGTACCTACATGGGCGCGGGCGAGGCGGCTGCCTGGCGGCGGCTGCGCGCCGTGCACAGCGCGGCGGACCGCACGCTCGCCCCGTCCAGCGCCGCCGTCAGGGACCTGGAGGAGCACCGCGTACCGCGCGTGCGGCTCTGGCCGCGCGGGGTCGACACCGTCAGGTTCCGGCCCGCGCTGCGCGACGACGCGCTGCGCCGCCGGCTCGCCCCCAACGGCGAGTTGATCGTCGGATACGTCGGCAGGCTCGCGGCCGAGAAGCACGTCGAACTCCTGTCGGGCGTCTGCGGACTGCCCGGCGTCCGCGTCGTGATCGTCGGTGACGGGCCCAGCGAGCCGTCCCTGCGCACCACCCTCCCCGGCGCCGTGTTCCTCGGGCGCCGGACCGGCGACGAACTGGCGCGGATCTTCGCCTCGTTCGACGTCTTCGCGCACACCGGGCCCTACGAGACGTTCTGCCAGACCGTCCAGGAGGCCATGGCCAGCGGCGTCCCGGTGGTCGCCCCGGCCGCCGGCGGACCGATCGACCTCGTCGACCACGGCCGCACCGGGCTGCTGGTGCCGCCCCACGACGCGCGGGCCGTCACCGGCGCCGTACGGGACCTCCAGGCGGCCCCGGAACTGCGCGCCTCCTACGGACGCACGGCACGCGCCACGGTCGAGGGCCGGACGTGGGCCGCGGTCGGCGACCAACTGCTCGACCACTACGCCGAGGTCCTCGGCGAGCGCACGGCCGTGGTCGCATGAGCGACGTGGGTGCCGCCCCGGGCGGCATACGGATCGTCCGGCTGGCCAACTTCGTGACCCCGGCGTCGGGCGGCCTGCGCACCGCCCTCCAGCAGCTCGGGGCGGGCTATCTGGCCGCCGGGCACGAACCCGTCCTGATCGTGCCCGGCGAGCGAGCGAGCGACGAACGCACGGCACAGGGGCGGGTGATCACCCTGCCCGGAGTCGTACTGCCCGGCACGGGCGGCTACCGGGTGCTGACCGACCGCCGACGGCTGAGCGCCCTGCTCGACTCCGTCGCCCCCGACCGGCTTGAGGTCTCCGACCGCACCACCCTGCGGTGGACGGGGGAGTGGGCGCGCCGCCGCCGGATCCCGTCCGTCATGGTGTCCCACGAGACCGCGGACGGGGTGCTGCGCACCTGGGGCGTACCGGCCGTGGCGGCCGGACGGGCCGCCGACCGGCTCAACCGGCGCAGCGCGTGGTCCTATTCGCGCATCGTCTGCACCACCGAGTGGGCCGAGCGCGAGTTCGTCAGGATCGGCGCGCGCAACGTGGTGCGCGCGCCGCTGGGTGTCGATCTGGTGCGCTGCCGGCCGGAGCGGCGGCGCGCCGAGCTGCGTGCCCGGTACGCGCGGGGGGCGGACGTCCTTCTACTGATGTGCTCGCGGCTGTCCGTCGAGAAGCGGCCGGGCGCCGCGCTGGACGCCCTCGCCGCGCTCCGTGACCGGGGCGTGCGGGCGACGCTGGTGATCGCCGGGGACGGCCCGCTGGCGGGTGCACTGGCCCGCCGGGCGCGTGAGCGCCGACTGCCCGTGGTGTTCCTCGGGCACGTGGGCGACCGGGAGGAGTTGGCCGACCTCCAGGCCGCCGCCGACATCTGCCTGGCACCGGGACCGGCCGAGACGTTCGGCCTGTCCGCGCTCGAAGCACTCGCCTGCGGCACACCGGTCGTCGCGAGCGCCTCGTCGGCCCTCCCCGAGATCCTGGGCGCGGCGGGCGGTACGGCGGCGGACACGCCCGAGACGTTCGCCGACGCCGTACAGGGGCTCCTCGACCGGCCGGAGGCCGTGCGGCGCGCGGCGGCGCGGGCGCGGGCCGAGCTGTTCTCGTGGGACCGCGCGGTGGCGGCCTTCCTGACGGCGCACGAAGCGCCGGTGAGTACGGCTCAGGCCCCCCTGACGGGGGTACGGGCGGTCGTCCGGCCCGCAGGCGGCGGAGAGCCGGCCCGGGGCGCCGTCCTGCCGCCCACGGCGCCGGGGGCGTCCGTCGGGGCGCCGTCGACGCCGTCCGTGCCCGCCGCGCCGTCTGTCGTGGCGGCATCGGTACGGCGCCGGAACGGAGGCGCTCCGTGACCGTGTACGCGAACCGCGGGGTGCCGCCCGGAGTGCCAGAGGTGTCCCCCGCCCCGGCGGTGGCGCGGGCTCATGACGGAGGTGCGCGATGACCGTGTACATGAACTCCGAGGCGCCACAGGAGGCCACGGCTCCTGTGACGCCCTCCGTACCGAGGCCGAGGCCGCTGCGGTTCGCCGCGCTCGGCGACTCGCTCACGGCGGGCGTGGGGGACCGGGTGGACGGTGGCTGGCGCGGTTGGGCGGTACTGCTGGCCGAAGCGCTCACCCCGGCCGAGGGGGACGGCGACCGGGCGCGCCACGAGACGGCCGGTCGGGTGGGCGACGGAACGGCGGTGCTCGGCGGGTCGGCGTCTGACGGACGGGGCGACCGTGCGGCGCTCCCCGCCCGATGCCCGGGGGCCGTGCCCGGTGCCGGCCACGCCTCCGGCCCTCCGGCCACGTCGAGACCTCATCCGCCCGGCCGGGCCGCCCCCGCCGCCCCCGTCGAATCCGACCCGGCCGAATCCGCCCCGGCCTTCCGCAACTTCGCCACCAGCGGCGCCCTGACCCGCGACGTCCGTGCCGTACAGACCCCCGCCGCCCTCGCCTTCGCGCCCGATATCGCCTCCGTCGTCGTCGGCGTCAACGACACCCTGCGCCGCTCCTTCGACATCGCCTCCATCGCCCGCGCCCTCGACGAGGTCTGCGCCGCCCTCACGGCCCGCGGCACGGTCCTGCTCACCGCCTGTCTGCCCGACCCCGGCATCATGCTGGGCCTGCCCGCGCCGCTCGCGAGACCGCTCGCGCGCAGACAGCGCGCGGTCAACACCCTCGTGCACACGCTCTCCGCGCGGTACGGCGCCGTCCATCTGCACGCCGCAGACCCGGCGTGGGTCGCCGACCGCTCCCTGTGGAGCGCCGACCGGCTGCACCCCGGCGAACGCGGCCACCGGATGATCGCCGCGCGGTTCCACGCGATGCTCACCGCGCGCGGTCTGACACTGGGCCCGCCACCGCCCCGGGAGCCCGAACGGCCGCCGCCCGGCCGGACGGAGGCACTGCTCTGGCTGGCCACGGCCGGCGCCGGCTGGATGGTGCGCAGGAGCACCGATCTGCTCCCCGAACTGCTCTGGCTGGCGGGCGCCGAGGTCCGTCATCTGGTGCGCGGCACCGCCGCCCGCCTCGATCTGCGCGCCGATCTCGCCCTCACGCACGCGCTGACAGCACTGCCGCCGGCCGCTCCGCTTGCCAGAATGGGGGAATGACTGGGCGCTGGGAATTCTGGATCGACCGTGGCGGTACCTTCACCGATGTGGTGGGACGGCGGCCCGACGGGCGCCTTGTCACCAGAAAGCTGCTCTCTCACAACCCGGAGCAGTACAAGGACGCGGCGGTGGCGGGCATCCGGCTGCTGCTCGGCGTGGCACCGGACGACCCGGTGCCCGCCGACCGGATCGACGTCGTCAAGATGGGCACCACCGTCGCCACCAACGCGCTGCTGGAGCGCCGTGGCGAGCCGACCGTCCTGCTCGTCACCGAGGGCTTCGGCGACGCGCTGAGGATCGCGTACCAGAACCGCCCCCGCCTCTTCGACCGGCACATCGTGCTGCCGGAGGCCGTCCACGAGCGCGTCATCGAGGTCCCCGAGCGTGTCGACGCGCACGGCGTCACCGTCCGGCCGCTGGACACGGAGACCGTCGCCGCGCGGCTCCGTGAGGCGTACGACGACGGCTTCCGCAGCGCCGCCGTCGTCCTCATGCACGGCTACCGCCACCCCGACCACGAGCGCGCCGTCGCCGAAGCGGCCCGCGCCGCCGGCTTCACCCAGGTCAGCAGCTCCCACGAGGTCAGCCCGCTGATCAAACTGGTGCCACGCGGCGACACCACCGTCGTGGACGCCTACCTCTCCCCGATCCTGCGGCGTTACGTGGACGAGATCGCCGCCGAACTCCGGGGCATCCGGCTGATGTTCATGCAGTCCAACGGAGGGCTGCGGGAGGCCGCCCACTTCCGTGGGAAGGACGCCGTGCTGTCCGGGCCGGCGGGCGGTGTCGTCGGCATGGCCCGTACCGCCGGACAGGCGAGCTTCGACCGGGTCGTCGGCTTCGACATGGGCGGCACGTCGACCGATGTCTCGCACTACGCCGGGGAGTTCGAGCGCGAGCTGGGCACCCAGGTCGCCGGGGTCCGGATGCGGGCGCCGATGATGAACATCCACACCGTCGCCGCCGGCGGTGGCTCCGTGCTCCACTTCGACGGCCAGCGCTACCGTGTCGGCCCCGACTCGGCGGGTGCCGTGCCCGGCCCCGCCTGCTATCGCCGGGGCGGCCCGCTCACCGTCACCGATGCCAACGTGATGCTCGGCCGGGTCCAACCCGACCACTTCCCCGCCGTGTTCGGGCCGGACGGCGACCAGCCGCTGGACGCCGACGTGGTGCGGACGCGCTTCACCGCGCTCGCCGACGAGATCGAGGCGGCCACCGGCGTACGGCGCGCGCCGGCCGAAGTCGCCGCCGGTTTCCTGGAGATCGCCGTGCTCAACATGGCGAACGCCGTCAAGAAGATCTCCGTGCAGCGCGGACACGACATCACCCGCTACGCCCTCACCAGCTTCGGCGGCGCGGGCGGCCAGCACGCGTGCGCCGTCGCGGACGCGCTCGGCGTCGACACGGTGATCGTGCCGCCGCTCGCCGGGGTCCTCTCCGCGTACGGCATCGGGCTCGCCGACGCCACCGCCATGCGGGAGCAGTCGGTGGAGGCCGAACTCGGAGCCGAACTCGGAGCCGGGGACGGCGCGGGGGACGGCGCCGGGGACACACTGGGCCGGGTCCGTGAACTCTGCGCCGACCTCGCCGGACGCACCCGCGCCGAACTGCGCGCCGACGCCGTCCCGGACGCCGCGATCACCACCCACGCGCGCGTGCTGCTCCGGTACGCCGGAACGGACTCGAGTCTGGCGGTGCCGCTCGGCGACGTCGCCGACATGACGGCGGCCTTCGAGCGGGAACACCGCTCGCGCTACGCCTTCACCATGGACAAACCCCTGGTGGTCGAGGCCGTCTCCGTCGAAGCCGTCGGGAAGGCCGCGTCGCACGGCGCGTATTCGGCGGGCGAGCCCTCTTTGGAGGGCGACGGCGGGACCGTACCGCCCGCGACGGTACGGATGTTCGTCGACGGCACCGCGCGCGACTGCCCGCTCCACCGGCGCGCCGATCTGCGGCCCTCCGACACCGTCGAAGGCCCCGCGATGATCGCCGAGGCCGACGCGACGACGGTCGTGGACGCGGGCTGGCAGGCGGCGGTCGGCGACCTCGGGCATCTGCTCCTCACCCGCGTGACGCCCCGTCCCACCCGCGTCGCGGCGGGCACGGACGTGGACCCGGTGCTGCTCGAAGTCTTCAACAACCTCTTCATGGCCATCGCCGAGCAGATGGGCGTACGCCTGGAGAACACCGCCCACTCCGTCAACATCAAGGAACGGCTGGACTTCTCCTGCGCCCTCTTCGACGCCGACGGCAATCTCATCGCCAACGCGCCGCACATCCCCGTCCACCTCGGATCCATGGGCGAATCCATCAAGGAGGTGCTGAAGCGCGACGAGGGCTCGCTGCGACCGGGCGATGTGTACGCCGTCAACGACCCCTACCACGGAGGCACCCATCTGCCCGATGTGACGGTCGTGACGCCCGTCTTCGACGAACAGGGCGAGCAGCTCCGCTTCCTGGTCGCCTCGCGCGGCCACCACGCCGAGATCGGCGGCATCACCCCCGGCTCGATGCCCGCCTTCAGCAGGACCATCCACGAGGAGGGCGTGCTCTTCGACAACTGGCTCCTCGTACGGGACGGCAGGCTCCGCGAGACCGAGACCCGCGCCCTGCTCGCCGACGCGCCGCACCCCTCACGCGATCCGGACACCAACCTCGCCGACCTGCGCGCCCAGATCGCCGCCAACGAGAAGGGCATCGCCGAACTGCGCCGTATGACCGAGCAGTTCGGTTACGACGTCGTGGCCGCCTACATGGGCCACGTACGGCGCAACGCGGAGGAGTCCGTACGCCGCATCATCGCCGGGCTCAGCGACGGCGCCTACCGCTACGAGACCGACAACGGCGCCGTCATCGAGGTCTCCGTACGCGTCGACCGCGAGGCGCGCGCCGCCGTCATCGACTTCACCGGGACCTCACCGCAACAGGAGGGCAACTTCAACGCGCCCAGGTCCGTGGTGATGGCCGCCGTCCTGTACGTCTTCCGGACGCTGGTCGCCGACGACATCCCGCTCAACAGCGGCTGTCTGGCGCCGCTCGACGTACGGGTGCCGGAAGGATCGATGCTGTCGCCGACCTACCCGGCGGCGACGGTGGCGGGCAACGTCGAGACCTCGCAGGCCGTGACGGGAGCCCTGTACGCGGCGCTCGGCGTCCAGGCCGAGGGCTCGGGCACCATGAACAACCTCACCTTCGGCAACGAACGGGTCCAGTACTACGAGACGGTGGCCAGCGGATCGGGCGCCGGGGACGGCTTCGACGGCGCCGACGCCGTCCAGACCCATATGACCAACTCCCGTCTCACCGACCCCGAAGTGCTCGAATGGCGCTACCCGGTGCGGGTCGACGGATTCGCCGTCCGGGACGGCAGCGGCGGCCGTGGCCGCTGGACCGGCGGGAACGGAGTCGTACGGCGCATCCGCTTCCTGGAGCCCATGACGATCACCCTGCTCAGCGGGCACCGCACGGTGGCCCCGTACGGCATGGCGGGCGGCGAGCCGGGCGAACTCGGCGCCAACGAGGTGGACCGGGCCGACGGGACCCGTACCCCGCTGAAGGGGGTCGACTCGGTGGACGTGGCCGAGGACGACGTCCTCGTGCTGCGCACCCCCGGCGGCGGGGGATACGGCACACCGGAGTGAACTCGCGTGGGACGGCGGGCCGGTGGCCGGCCCGCCGCTCCGTCCCGCGCGCCGCCGCGCCGACTTGTCGCCCCGCGGCCGGACCGTGGAAGTCGCTGGGGCTTCTGCGTCGTTTCGACCGTTGTCAGTCCGAGGACCTAATCTGTTCAGCGTGACTTCGCCTGCCTCGACGGACCCTGTTCCGCCCCAGCTCAGCGCGGGGCCGCGGCTCGCCCAGGGCCCGGCCGCCGACGAAGGGCTGGCGCGGCGGCTGCGCGCGCTCGCGTGCACCGCGCCGCTGCACGACCTGGACACCCGCAAGGCCAATCTGGCGGGGGAGTACTCGGTCTACGCGATGGCGGAGGTCGCGCTCGCCGCGATCGACCTCGTGACGCTCAACATGGACTTCGACACCGGCGCGGACCACGAGCAGATAGTGGCCAGACTCCTGCCGCGCGTCGCGGCCCAGGCGCCGCACCGCCCCGCCACCGAGCACGAGCGGGTGGCCCGCTGGGTGCTGGAGAATCTGATCAACGTCGGCAGCGTCGACCGCGGTTTCCGCGCCGTGTACGGCACATTCGGCGCCGACGGCGTCTACACCCGCCGCGACTACGACTTCAAACTGATCGAGGAAGTCCCCGGCCACGGCGGCAGCGTCTATCTGCGCACCACCGACGAGGCGGTCAACGTGCTGGTGGGCGCGTTGGACACGGATGTCACCAGCGCGCAGATCGCCGCCGAGGTCAAGCTGGAGGTGCTGATCAACCGGGGCCGGCTCGCCGACGCCCAACTCGCCGCCGAACAGGCCCGGTACCGCACCGTGCAGTACGCGGAAACGCTCCGCAGGACCCTGGAGGCGACCCGGCGCAATGTCCGCGCGGTCGACTGGCTCAACGCGGTGCCGGACATGATCGCCGAAGCGCTCGACCATGTCGCCGACCGCTACCGCCACGAGAACGCGATCCTCAACAACATCCGCAAATCCCGTGACGAGGCGGAGACCGGCGCCGACCCCAAGACGGCCGAGCACAAACGGCGCGCCGCCGAACTGGTCGACATCGTCAAGGACTGCATCCGTCGGCACACCCAGCTCCAGTCCCGGCTGCTGGAAGCGGGACCGCTGTTCCGCGCCGAGCAGGACCGGCAGGCGTTCGCCGAGCCCACGACCCGGACCGGGCTCGACCTGTACGGCCAACTCCTCGCCCCGCTGCTGCCGTTGTCGGTCGATCGGGCGAGCCGCGTCACCGACGCCTTCTTCGCCCGAGGCACCGGGCTGCGCACGCCCGCCTCCGTCCGGGTCGGCGACCTCGTGGACCTGCTGCTCACGCCTCCCGTGGAGCGGCAGCACCTCGGCGCGGAGATGCCCGAGCCCGATCTGATCGCCACCCCCGACGACAGCCGCTTCAGCGAGGAACAACTGGCGAACGCGCGCGAACTGCTCGACCTGGAGCACGACGCGCCACGCAGACTCTCCGGGCTGCTCGCCGAGGCCCGCCGCCGCGATCCGGACCTGCCCTACCTGGTCGCGCTGCTGGCGATCCATGCCGCGAGCCCGCCGGTCGGTACGGCCTACCGGCAGGGCGAGGAGCGGCTGTTGTTCGCCGTGGACGACGGAACGCCCCTCGACGACGAGGAGTTCGGCGGCGCGGACCTCATAGTGGGCACCGCTCTGCTGGACGCCGCGGGGATGACCGCCGACCGTACGGACGCCGCATGACGCCCCTCGCCCGGTCGGCGGCCCGTACCGGCGCCCTCCCGCGCACCCGCGACACGACCACCCCCAGCAAGGAGCCACGCCCGTGAGCGACCACCAGGCAGAGCACGCCGCCGCGTGGGGCGAGCCGGGCGGCGCCGAGACGGCCCGCGCCTCCACCCCCGCGCCGCCCGGCGGCGCCCTCACCCCAGCCCTCACCCCTGCCGTCACCCCCGCCGACGCGGCCGACGCCGCCCGCCTCGTCTCCTTCGGACTCCAGCCCAAAGCGCTGCCCGCGCGCGACGCCGAATACGCCGACCTGCTGCGCCGCTACCGCGAGGACACGGCCTTCGCGCGCCTCGCCGACGCGGTGGCCACCGGCCTCGGCCTCGTCGTCCTGGAAGTCTCCGCCCGCACGGGCATGGCCGTGACGGCCGGTGAGGACTCCGTGTTCGCCGTCCGCATGGGCGACTACGCCCGGCGCGCCTCGACCGACTCGGCGGACCGCTTCCTGCACGGGCTGGCCCATCTCGCCGTCGCCGCCATGGCGTTCCCCCGCCCCGAGGACCTCGCCGACGACGGGTACATCGGCCGGATCACCGTCAACGGCGTCGACGCCTTCGTACGACAGGCCTGCCGCAGGCTGGAGGAACAGGCCGAGGAGCAGGGCGAGAACACCGACCCGGAGACCGACGCGCCCGGCCTCGAATCGGCCTGGCGCATCTACGCGCGCCGCAGCGCGACCGGCGCCACCAAGGACGCGCGCCGCCTCGCCGGCTCCACCACCGGCATCATCGGCAAGGCCATGGCCTTCCTCACCGACTCCGGCTTCCTGCACCGCACCGGCGACGACGCCGGAGGCGCGTACCGCACCACCGCCCGCTACCAGCTCCAGGTCCGTGACATGGCCGGCAGCGCCGCCCTGGCCGAACTGCTCGCGCTGGGCGTCGTACCGGTCAGCGACGGATCGGCGACGCTGCTCCCCCCACCCGACCCGGACGACCTCGATCTGGTCGCCG
The DNA here is from genome assembly GCF_042870175.1 of Streptomyces sp. NPDC006643. Lineage (NCBI taxonomy): Bacteria > Bacillati > Actinomycetota > Actinomycetes > Kitasatosporales > Streptomycetaceae > Streptomyces > Streptomyces sp. NPDC006643. The sequence continues at coordinate 232,300 of NZ_JBIAHA010000010.1, forward strand.
ACGCCGGACTGCCGTTCCACTCCTGAGCCGGGCGGTCCACCGGCCCAGCCCCCCGCCCCCCACCGCACCGGTCCCCAGCCGGCCCCGGTCCTGATCACGACGAGAGTCCGCCGCCATGTACGAGCTGTCCCGGGTCCGCCTCTACTCCATCGGGCCTGCCGGTGCGCGCTACGCCGACACCGTGCTCGACCTGCGCGGAGTCGGCGAGCCGGTGCCCCACCCCGCCCCCACCCAGGCGGAGTTCTTCGAGGACGAGCCGGTCGGCCCGCCACGCCGCCCGGCCCCGGCCGGTGTGCTCTTCCTGGAGAACGGCGGCGGCAAGTCCGTCCTGCTCAAACTGATCTTCTCGGTGATGCTGCCCGGCCACCGCAACACCCTCGGCGGCGCCAGCTCCGGCGTGCTGCGCAAGTTCCTGCTCGCCGACGACTGCGGGCACGTCGCCCTCGAATGGCAGCACACCCTCACCGGCGAGCTGGTCGTGGTCGGCAAGGCCAGTGAATGGCGCGGCCGTCAGGTCTCCAACGACCCGCGCAAGTTCGCCGAGGCCTGGTACTCCTTCCGGCCGGGCCCCGGGCTGAGCCTCGACTCGCTGCCGGTCGCCGAGTCCACCGCAGTCCGGCGCCCCGTGGAGGGCGTCTCCGGCGCGCGCGGCCGGCGCCGCACGATGAAGGGATTCCGGGACGCCCTCACCGAGGCGGGCAAGGCGTACCCCCATCTCGACGTGCACTGGGAGGAGATCCACGACCGCTGGATCGAGCATCTCGGCGATCTCGGCCTCGACCCCGAACTGTTCCGCTACCAGCGGGAGATGAACGCCGACGAGGGCGAGGCCGCCGGCCTCTTCGCCGTCAAGAAGGACTCCGACTTCACCGATCTGCTGCTGCGTGCCGTCACCGACACCCGCGACACGGACGGGCTCGCCGACCTCGTCGGGGGCTTCGGCAACAAGCTCGGCCGCCGCGACGAGCTGACCGCCGAGCGCGACTTCACAGCGGGCTCCGTCGATCTGCTCGGCCGGATCGTCGACGCCGCCGACTCCCGCGCCCGCGCCCGCGAGATCCACGCCGGGGCCGAGCGCCGCACCCGCACCCTCGCACGCAGGCTCAGCGCCCGCGCCACCGAGGAACGGGGGCGGGTGGGCGATCTCGCCCAGCAGGTCACCGCCGCGGCCCACACCGTCACCGAGGCCGACCGGGCCCGTGGCCGCAGCGCGCTCATCGCCGCCGAACTGGCCTACCGGCACGCCTCTCTGGCCCTCACCGTCGCCGAGAAGGCCGCGGCGGCCCAGCGGCGCGAGCTGAGCGACGCCCGCACACTCCACTCCGCCTGGCAGGCCGCCGAGAACGTGCTGCGCCACCGTGCCGCCGCCGACCGCTCCGCGCGCGTGGCCGTCGCGATCCGCGAGGCCGAGCGCGACGCGGCACCCGCCCTGGCCGCCCGCGCGACCGCCGCCGCCGACCTCGTCCGCGCGCTGCACGCGGCGGCGGCCGACGGCGAGAGCCTGGCCAACGAGGAGGAGGAGCGTTCCGCAGCGCTCCAGGAAGTCGGCGAGGCCGCGCACCGCGACGCGACAGCGGCGGCCACCGAGGCGCAGCGCGCCCGCAGCGAGACCGGCCATCTGCGCCAGCGGCTGTCCGAGGTCGAGCAGGAGACCGCCGAGGCGGTCCGGGCCGGCTGGCTCGACGACGCGGCCCCCGACGCCGACCCGGCACGGGCCGCGCTCGCCGCCAGCGACGCGGAGAAGTCCGCGGTCGCCGTCTGGGACACGGCCAGGGAGGCGGCGCGCGCGGCGGCGGACCGGGCCAGGGAGGCCGCCGCCACCGAATCCCGCGCCGAGCTGGCCGAGGCCCGCGCCGTCGACGCAGCCCGCGCCGCCGAGCACGAGTACGACGCGGAGCGCCGTACCGCCGAGTCCATCGCCGAGGAGGAACGCCTCACCGAGCTCCTCGGCCTGCCCGGCGCCCCGCCCCGCGCAGGCGTCCCCGCACCACGCAGTGCCGCCCCGGGCGGCCCCGAAAAGCCTGCCGATCCCATGGCGGGCCCCGGCGGTACGAAGCGCCGCGACGCCGCCGGCTCCGCGGCCGGCCGGCCGTCCAGGGAGGCCGACGCCACGGCGACCCGCACCGGTCAGGGCCCGCTCACCGCCGAAGAACTCGACCGGTACGCCGACGACCTGCGCGGACTCCTCGACCAGGGCGTCGCCGCCGCCGAGCGCCAGCTGTTCGACCTCCGTACGGCCGCCGCCGACGACTCCCGCATCCTCGGGGCACTCGGCGACGGCGGACTGCTGCCACCGGGCCCCGACGTACTGGCCACCGTCGAATACCTCGGCGAACACGGCATCCCGGCCCTCCCCGGCTGGCGCTATCTCGCCCAGGCCGTCGACCCCGCCGACCACGCCGCCGTCCTCGCCGCCCGCCCCGAGCTGGTCGACGGCGTCGTCGTCACCGAACCCGCCTCGCACGCCAGGGCCCGCGAAGTCCTCTCCGGCGCCGCGCTCCTGCCGCGCTCCACCGTCGCCGTCGGTACGGCCGCGGCCCTGCTCGCCCCGGTGCCCGGCCCCGGCCCGCACGGTGACGCGTCAGGCGGCGAGGACACCGGCGTCTTCCTCGTCCCGCCCAATCCGGCCATGCACGACGAGCACGCCGCCGACGCCGAACGGCAGTCCCTGCGTGCCAAGTCGACCGCCCGCGACGAGGAGATCCGCACCCTGTCCGCCCGGCTCTCCGCCGACCGGGCCATCGCCGCGCGCCTCGGCTCCTGGCGGGCCACCTGCGCCCCCGGACGGCTCACGGAACTCGCGGAGACCGCGCGCGCCGCGGACGAGCTGGCACGCGCCGCCGGGGCCGAACTCGCCGAAGCCCGTTCGGCCCGGACCGAGGCGGACGAGGCCGCCGCCGACACCGCCCGCGTCCGCGACGAACGGCAGGAGGCCGCCCAGCGGGCCCGGCGTGTCGCCGACGCCCTCTCGGGCCTCGCCTACCGGCTGCGCGAACGGGCGGGCTGGCAGGTCAAGCTCCGCGAACTGGCCGACGACGCCGCCGAGTCCGAGGCCCGCGCCACCGCCTGTCTGGAACGAGCCCGCGCCGCCGACGAGGACCGCCGCGCCGCCCAGCGCGCCGCCGACGACGCCCGCCGCACGGCCCGCGCCCTGCGGGCCGAGCGGGCCGAGATCGCCGGCGCCCCCGAGAACGTGCCCGAGCCCGACGGCGACGCGCCCCGCACCGCGCTGCCCGCGCTGCGCGAGGCCTACCGGGCGGCCTCGCAGCTGTACGAGAAGGTCGGCGTCGGCGCCGATCTCCGCGCCGAACAGGCCCACGCCGAGAGCGACGAAGGCGCGGCCCTCGCCGAACTCGACCGGCTCAGCAACAAGGTCCGCACCCGCGCCGCCCAACTCCTGGAGAGCACGGACGGCGCCGACGGCCCGTCCCGGCAGGCCGCCGCCGCCCGCGCCGAATCGCTCGTCCAGATGCTGGAGTCACGCGCCTCGGCCGCCAGTGAGCAACTGGGCCGCCTGCGCGGCGAGGCCGAACGGCTCGCGCCCGCCGAGGGCGACGCCCACACGGACCTGCCCGAGAGCCAGGTTCCCGCCGATGTGGCCGAGGCCCAGGCCCTGCTCCGTACCGCCACGAACGAACTCGCCACCCGCACGGACGCGTTGGACACCGCCCGCTCCGCACACGGCGAACTGCTGCACGCACATCGCACCGCCGAGGACGCCACCGGCGGCTTCGAGGAGACGGCGGCCCTCCTCGCCGATCTGCTGCGGGGCTCGGCCTACGAGGACGCCGACGAGGCGGCGGAAGCGCCGGAGCCCTACCCCGGGAGCATCGAAGAGGCCCGGACGGCGGCTGCCGAGACGCGCCGCTCGCTGCGCGCCTGTGCCACGGATCTGTCGGCCGCCGACGCCGCCGTCCGGGAAGCGAGCGACATTCTCGTACGGCACGCCAACGCCACCCGCTACGAGCAGGTACGCACACCCGCCCGCCAGCAGATCCGCGAACTGCCGGCGGCGGCGCTGCCCGACCACGCCGCGAAGTGGGCAAGCGCCTTCGCCCCCCGGCTTCGGGTGCTCACCGACGAGTTGGAGCAACTCGAACGCAACCGCGACTCGATCGTCGACCGGCTGCGTGGGCTGGTGGAATCCGCGCTCACGACCCTGCGCTCGGCGCAACGGCTCTCCCGGCTGCCCGAAGGACTGGGGGAGTGGTCCGGCCAGGAATTCCTCCGCATCCGCTTCGAGGAACCGGATCAGGCGACCCTCACCGAACGGCTCGGCGAGGTCATCGACGAGGCGACCCGCGCCGCCCTCAAGAAGAACTCCGACCTCCGCAGGGACGGCATGTCCCTGCTGCTGCGCGGTGTCCAGGCGGCTCTCCAGCCCAAGGGCATCGCCGTGGAGATCCTCAAGCCCGACGCCGTGCTGCGCGCCGAGCGGGTGCCGGTCGGTCAGATGGGCGACGTCTTCTCCGGCGGCCAACTGCTCACCGCCGCCATCGCCCTGTACTGCACGATGGCAGCGCTGCGCAGCAACGACCGGGGACGCGACAAGCACCGGCACGCCGGCACCCTCTTCCTCGACAACCCGATCGGCCGCGCCAACGCGACGTACCTGCTGGAGCTCCAGCGCGCCGTCTCGGACGCCCTCGGCGTCCAACTCCTCTACACGACCGGCCTCTTCGACACGACCGCACTGGCCGAATTCCCCTTGGTGATCCGGCTGCGCAACGACGCGGACCTGCGGGCGGGCCTCAAATACATCAGCGTCGAGGAGCATCTGCGCCCCGGCCTTCCCCAGCAGGACCCGGACGCCGAGACGGTGCACGGCGAGATCACGGCCACGCGTATGTTCAAACGCTCCCAGCCCGCCGCCACGACGGCCGACGAGCCGAACGCGGCCGAGGAGACTGACACGGCCGGCGAGACGACCGCGACCGACCCGTCCGACGTCACCGGCCCGGCCGACGAGACCCCCGTGGTGCCGGCCGACCCGGCACCGGCAGACGCGCGATAGAACGACCGACGAGCCGCCGGGGCGCGGGCGTTCAGGCTTCGGAGAGCCTGCCGGCGCCCCGGCGTCGTATCCCGGCCGAGCCGTCGCGCTCCGCCGCGCGCGCCGTACGCCTGGCCCGGCGGCGCTCCCGGCGCAGCTGCCGCGCCGTGCTGCTCGGCACCGACACCACACCGTTGCGCTGATTCCACACCTGGCGCGTCACCCAGACGTCCAGCACGCCCCACGTCGCCACCACCGTGCTGCCCACGCTGCTCAGCACCATGGGGAAGGCCAGCCACGACCCCGCGAGAGTGCAGAAGAACGCCACCATCGCCTGCATCAGCGTCACCGACGCGATGATCACCGCCCGTACCGCCGCCGTCCGCACCGGGTCCGGCATCCGGCGCCGTATCGCGGGCTCCTCGACCCAGAGCCGCCGCGAGAGGCCCGTACCGCGCGGAGCGGGCAGCTCGACCTCGACCTCGGCCTTGCCCCCCGCCCTGTCCTTGGCCCTGCCCTCCGCCCTGCCTTTCGTCCCGGCCTCGCGCTCGGCTTCCGAAGGCGCCCTCCCGGCCGCCTTCGAAGCTGTTCTCGTGTCCGACTTCGTATTCATGGACCGCAACTCCCCACCACCGTCCGACATCAGGGTGATTGCCCGGCCCAGGCCGCTTCACGCGAACCATGGCACCGAATGTGCGGTGGGCCGCGCACCCGCGCCGCCCACCCGCCCCGTCCCTCGCCCCGAATTCCCCACCCCGAGTCGGTACTTCCGTACGTCAGTACCCATACATATAGACGAGCGACAGATCAGGAAGATTCCCGCGCACCTACAGTTCAGGCCATCCGATCGATTGCGAAAAGTGACGCGCCGCCAGGTACTGTGCGCCACAGCGGCGAAAGTCATCTCCGTGAATACCTGGACAACTCGTGATCAACCCGCCTGGGCGGGGCCGAAAATCGCCCGGACGTGTCTTCGAGTTGGAGGTGTGGCAGTAGTAGGCTCACGCCGTTTGTTGACGAGGATGTCCATTCTGATGAAGACGCCTTCCACGTCGGGTGGAAGGTCGAGCTGGGGGAGGCCATGCGCTTTCGCGGGAAGTCCATCCGCCGGAAGATCGTGGCGTTGCTCCTTGTGCCGCTCGTCTCCCTCACGGCCCTGTGGGCATTCGCCACCACACTCACCGGCCGCGAGGCCAACCAACTCCTGGATGTCGCCTACATCATCGACAAGGTCGCCGACCCCGTCGAGGACACGGTGCGAGTGGTCCAGCGGGAACGCCGCCAGACCTTGATCTACCTGGCCGACCCCCGTAACTCCGACTCCCTCGCCGAGCTGCGCCGCCAGCGCGCGGCCACCGACCGGGCCGTCACGAAGATCAAGGCGAACGCCGAGAACCCCTCGGTGCGCGACCAGATGAGCGGTGCCACCTCCGCACGCCTGACCTCCCTCACCGACGCCCTCGACGGCCTCGGCGCGCTGCGCCGCTCCGTCGAGAAGAGCACCGTCACCCGGGGCCAGGCGCTCGACTTCTACAACAGGCTCGTCGATCCCTGCCACAGCTTCCTGTCGGCGCTGCACGCCCTGGAGGACGTGGAGCTGGACAAGCAGGCGCGCGCCCTGGTCGGCATCGACCGCGCCCAGGAGATGCTCTCCCGTGAGGACGCGCTGGTCGTCTCCGCGCTGATCACCCGCCGCACCACCTCGGACGAGATCCGGCTGATATCCGATCTCGTCGCCAACCGCACCCTGCTCTACGAGACCAACCTCGACGTCCTGCCCGCCTCCGAGCGCGAGATCTTCGAGCAGTACTGGGGCGGCCCCGGCACCCAGCCGCTCCGTGAGGCGGAGGAACAGCTCATCACCGCGGGTCCGGGCAAGGACCCGGGCTCGGTGGACGCCGCACGCTGGCAGGAGACGTCCAACCCGGTCCTCGAAAACCTGGAGCGCGAGGGCGAGGCGGCCGACGAGCGCTACCAGGACCGGGTGGAGCCGGCCGGGTTCAACGTCCTCATACTGGCCGGCGTGGCCGGTGTGCTCGGCTTCCTCGCGCTGCTCGTCTCCCTGATCGTCTCCGTACGTGTCGGCCGCAGCCTCGTCCGCGACCTGTCCGGCCTCCGTAAGGAGGCCCATGAGGTGTCCGGTGTCCGGCTGCCGAGCGTCATGCGACGCCTCGCGGCGGGCGAGCAGGTCGACGTCGAGACGGAGGCGCCCCGACTGGACTACGAGCGCGACGAGTTGGGCCAGGTCGGCCAGGCGCTGAACACCCTCCAGCGCGCGGCTGTCGAAGCGGCCGTGAAGCAGGCCGAGTTGAGGCACGGGGTCTCCGAGGTGTTCGTCAACCTCGCCCGTCGTAACCAGGTTCTGCTGCACCGCCAGCTGACGCTCCTGGACACCATGGAGCGCCGAACCGAGGACACCGACGAACTCGCCGACCTGTTCCGCCTCGACCATCTGACCACCCGTATGCGGCGCCACGCCGAGGGCCTGGTGATCCTCTCCGGAGCCGCGCCGTCCCGCCAGTGGCGCAAGCCGGTGCAGCTGATGGACGTCGTACGGGCCGCGGTCGCCGAGGTGGAGGACTACGAGCGCGTCGAGGTCCGCAGACTGCCGAGGATCGGGGTGGGCGGCCCCGCCGTCGCCGACCTCACGCACCTCGTCGCCGAACTCCTGGAGAACGCCACGGTGTTCTCGCCCCCGCACACGGCGGTCCAGGTGCACGGAGAACGCGTCGCCAACGGGTTCACCCTGGAGATCCACGACCGCGGCCTCGGTATGAGTTCCGACGCGCTGCTGGACGCGAATCTACGGCTCGCGGAGACACCGGAGTTCGAGCTCTCCGACACCGACCGCCTCGGCCTCTTCGTCGTCAGCCGGCTCGCCCAGCGACAGAACGTACGCGTCTCCCTCCAGCCGTCTCCGTACGGAGGCACCACCGCGGTCGTGTTCCTGCCGGCGGCCCTCCTTACCGAGGCGCCCGAGACGCAGGGCACCGGATTCCGGCTCGACCGGCAGAACCTCTCGACCGACAACGGACGTGGCCGCGCCGACGGCCGACTGGCGTCGCTCTCGCAGGTTCCCACCGGGCTCAGCGGCAGCCGCTCCGTGCTCGACGGGCCCATCGAACTCGAACCGCCGCTCACCGGGCGGGAGTTCGACGACCTGCCCGCCCGCGGAGACTCCGTGGACGCGGGCGATCTCGGCAGCGGCGACCTGGAGGACACCGAGAGCGAGCGCGGCGGAATCTTCCGCGCCCGTGAACACCTGCGGGACACGCGCGGACGCGAGGCAGGGCAGCACCGCCAGGCCGCGGACCAGGACGGCTCCCACGGGCTCGGGCCCCAGGGTCCGCATGGCCTTGGCGGACGCGACGACGCCGATCCGCTCGGATTCCCGGCGCAGCTGCCCCGCCGCAGCCGTAAGACCCCGAAGCTGGTCGCCGACCACGGAAGGCGTCTGGACGAGCGGGGCGGCGCCCACCCGGCGTCGGACCCGTCGCCGGGCACCCCCGCGCCGTCCACGCCGAACGCGCCCGCGCCGGGCACAACCGATCCGAGGGCCTCCGTACCGAGCACCTCCGTACCGAGCGCCTCAGTACCGAGAACGTCCTTGCCGAACGCGTCCGTGCCGAACACGCCTTCACCGACGGACGGAGCCGCCGTGACTCCCGACGAGAACGGGTCTCCCACCCCGCTCGGCGGCCTTCCCCGCCGCGTCCGGCAGGCCAGCCTCGCGCCTCAACTGAAGGACGCGGTACGGGAAGAGGCCGAAGCCCCGCCCCCCGACGCGGCGGAACGCGACTACGAGCGGGACGCGGACCAAGTACGCAACCGTATGGCGTCCCTTCAACGGGGCTGGCAGCGTGGCCGCCAGCAGAACAGCGCCGAAGACACCGATGGCACAGTTGGCCCCGAAGGCATCAACGGCCCCGGCGACACAGCACGAACGACACCGGAGGGGGACGGTCGATGACCGCACCGAAAGCCGCAGCATCCGATTCCACACGCCGGAGCTCCGTTCCGGGCGATCTCAACTGGCTCCTGGACGAGCTGGTGGAACGGGTCGGCAGCATACGTAAGGCGATCGTCCTCTCCGGGGACGGCCTCGCCACCGGCACGTCCAAGGACCTGACCCGCGAGGACGGCGAACATCTCGCCGCCGTCGCCTCCGGCTTCCACAGCCTCGCCAAGGGCGTCGGCAGGCACTTCGAGGCGGGCAAGGTCCGGCAGACCGTCGTCGAACTCGACGACGCCTTCCTCTTCGTGACGGCGGCGGGTGACGGCAGCTGCCTCGCCGTACTCTCCGACTCCGACTCCGACGTCGGCCAGGTGGCCTACGAGATGACGCTCATGGTCAAGCGCGTCGGCGTCCACCTCGGTGCCGCGCCTCGCGCCGGACAGCCCGCCACCGGGTGAGTTGAATGTCATGAGTGGAGCAGGCGAGGATCCGAAGCAGTGGTTCGACGGAGACGCCGGACCGGTGGTGCGCCCGTACGCCATGACACGCGGCCGGACCAGCAGCGCGACCCGGCACCGGCTCGACCTGATCGCCATCGTCATCCCGGCACCCGCCGCCGACGACCCGTCCGGTGACCGGACACTGTCTCCCGAGCATGTGGAGATAGTCGAACTGTGCAGAGCAAGTCCTCAGTCGATCGCGGAACTCGCCGCGGGCCTGGACCTCCCCGTAGGGGTGGTCCGGGTCTTCGTCGGAGACCTGGTCGAGAACGAACTGGTGCACGTAACCCGTCCCGTTCCGCCGGCCGAGCTGCCGGACGTGAACATTCTCCGCGAGGTGATCAATGGTCTTCGGGCGCTCTAGCCGTGGACAGCGGCCGATCGAGCCGGTGACTCTGAAGATCCTGGTGGCAGGCGGCTTCGGGGTGGGCAAAACCACCCTCGTGGGCGCGGTGAGCGAGATCAAGCCGCTGCGTACCGAGGAACTGCTCACCGAGGCGGGCCGTCCGGTGGACGACATCGCGGGCATCGAGGGCAAGACCACGACCACGGTCGCGATGGACTTCGGGCGCATCACGCTCCGCGACGACCTGGTGCTGTATCTCTTCGGCACGCCGGGCCAGGACCGCTTCTGGTTCCTCTGGGACGAGTTGGCCCAGGGCGCGCTCGGCGCGGTCGTCCTGGCCGACACCCGGCGGCTGGAGGACTCCTTCGCGGCGGTCGACTACTTCGAGCGCCGGGAGATCCCCTTCGCCGTCGCCGTCAACTGCTTCGAGGACGCGGCCCGTTTCCCCGCCGAGACGGTCCGGACGGCGCTCGACCTCGACTCCGAGGTGCCGTTGCTGATGTGCGACGCGCGCCGCCGCGAGTCCGTCAAGGACGTCCTGGTGGCGGTCGTGGAGCACGCGATGAACCGCGCGCGGCGGCAGCGCGAGCACGCCTCCGCGGTCACCACCGGCTGACCGACCGCCCGTCACACGGCCCGTACCCCCACCGACAGGGGTACGGGCCGCGCGTCTCGCGCGCCGCCGTGCTCGTACGACGGATCCAGGCGTACGGCTCCGAGTACCGCCGGTCCCGTCCGGCATCCGTGGCCTCCACAGCGCGGCGGCTCTCGGCGCCCCGGCGCCCCACTGGTTCGGTCAGTTGCCGAGTTGCCCAGTTGCCCAGACGCTCCGGTGTTCAGCGGTTCTCGGCGAGCCACTTCGCGGCGATCTCGGCCAGCTCGGCGTCCCGCCCCGCCAGCATCATCCGGATCATCTGTACATCGCCGCGCAGCGACCACGCGGGGTGGCCGAAACTCGCGGGATTGTTCTTCTCGATGAAGAAGTGCGCGGGCCAGGCCGTTCCGTAGCCGATCAACGGCAGCGCCGCCGCGTACCGCTTCCGGCCACGCGCCAGGCCGTAGACGCTGACGGCGAGGCCGGTGAGCGTCCCCGTCAGATGGACCCAGCGGGTGGCCGCGCGGGAGTGCATCGCCACGTAGTAGGGCCAGAATTCCTCGTACGACTCGTATGTCGCCGTTGTCTCCGATGCCATACGGGCACCGTAACGGCTCCGCCCGGAAGGGGAAACGGGCAGGAGGAGAACCGAAAACGGGCGGCGTGCGTCCGACAGTAGTGAGCGGCCGGCCGGAGCCCACGGGGGTGGTCCCGGCCGACCGCTCACCTGCTGTTCCCGCCGGTCCTGAGGCCCGTTGGGCGTGCGCGCGTCGTCAGCGACGACCGATGACCGAGCGCCAGGAGACCGGGAAGTCGAAGTAGGTGTCGGGGAACAGCTCCGGCTTGTGGGTGAAGTGCCACCACTCCTCGGGGAGGTTGGTGAATCCGACGTCGGCCAGCGTGCTCTTCAGGAGCTGCCGGTTCGCGCGTTGCTCACCCTGGATCCGGGGGTCGTCGGTGTGCGACAGCGTGTCGAAGCAGTCGTAACCGGTCCCCATGTCCACGGAGTTGTCCCGGAACCGCTCACCCTGCGGCGCGTAACAGGGAACCAGCTTCTCGCCGGGCACATACGGCCGGGTCGGTGCGGCCGGCAGCTTCACGATCGTCAGGTCCACCGTGCTGCCCCGGCTGTGCCCGGACTGCTCGGCGATATAACCGTCGGCGAACAGTCTCGACTTGTCGACCTGTGGATAGAACTCCGGCTTCATCCGCTCGTCCTCCAGGTCCTTCGCCCAGCGGACGAAGTGGTCGACCGCCCGCTGAGGCCGGTAGCAGTCGTACACCTTGAGCGAGTAACCCTGCCGCAGCAGCTTCCCCTGCGCCCGCTGAAGCGCCCGGGCGGCGGGGCGCGTGAGGATGCAGAGCGGCTGCTCGTAGCCGGCGACCGGCTCACCCACGAAGTTGTGCGGGGTGACGTAGCGGATCTCCTGGATGATCGTCGGAGCCACGGTGCGCAGTGCCACGAACTCGTCGGGTGCCGAGGGTTCGGACGCCGGGGAGCCGGTACGCGGACCGGGTGTCCCGGTCGCCCCGGAGGCCCCCGGGGCCGCGGCGGTCACGGCGAGCAGAGTGGCCGCGGTGGCGGCCAGCGCGCGGAGCGCGGAAGCGAGTCGTGTCATGGGCACACCATCTATCAGTTCCTCGGCCCGCGGGAAAGAGTGATCGGCTACAGTCCGCGCGTGCCCGACGCCGAGAAGACCCCCGAGCAGACCTCCGAGCAGATCTCCGAGAAGACCCCCGAGCGGATCTCCGACAACGCCTCCGAGTACCACTATGTGAGGAACTCCCACTGCGGCAGCTGCGGCTCGCCCTACCCCGCCGGCGTCGGCTGGCCACGCACCTGCCGCGTCTGCGGCGACACCGCCTACCGCAATCCGCTGCCGGTCGCGGTGACCCTGCTGCCCGTGACCGACGACCGGGGCACCTCGCTCGTCGTCATCACCCGCACGATCGAACCCCGGCTCGGCCACCTGGCGCTCCCCGGCGGCTTCGTCGACCACGCCGAGGACTGGCGGCACGCCGCCGTACGGGAGTTGCGCGAGGAGACGGGCATCGAGGCCGACGCACGCGACGTCCGACCGGCCGACGCGATGAGCACGCCCGACGGCGCCCATCTGCTGCTCTTCGCGCTGCTGCCGAAACGCCCCGTCGCCGAGCTGCCCCCGTCCATGGCCACGGACGAGACCGAGGGCTGGCAGCTGCTGCGGGCCCCGGCCGAGCTGGGGTTCCCGCTGCACACGGCGGCGGTACGCGCCTGGTTCGCGGGCCGGTACGACGGCACCGCTCCGCCCGCTCCCGTGCACCCCGCCTGATCCGTCGACAGGTGCTACCGCCGCACGCGCACCGGCAGTTCCGGCGGCACCACCCCGTCGTCCGTCACACGCTCCACCACCACTTCGTCGCCGACCAGCCGCGACGTGTACCGCTCCACTTCCGGATACGCCCACCCGTCCCCGGCGTCCCGCACCACCAGTCCGCCCCCCGTACGCCCCGGCGCCGGCGGCCACACCTCCAACTCCACGCCCCCGGCCGCGCCGTCGGGGCCGTCCGCGCCCCGGACCGGAATCACCGAACCCGCCCGCGCCAGCACCGGAATCCGGGACTTCGGCGCGTCCAGCAGGACCTGCCCCGGCCCCTCGTACGCGGCCCCGGTCGCCGTGTCGTACCAGCGCCCGCGCGGCAGCCGTACCGCGCGCCGCTCCGTCCCCGCCTCCAGCACCGGCGCCACCAGCAGCGAGTCCCCGAGCAGGAACGCGTCCTCGCAGTCGCGCAGCGCCCGGTCCTCCGGCGCGCCCCACCACACGGGACGGGCGTACGGCGCGCCCGTCAGCCGTGCCAGCTGGGCCAGCGTCATGAAGTACGGCGCCAGCCGCTCCCGCTCCAGGAGCGCCGTACGCGCGTGGCCGAGCACCTCGTCGCCGAACTCCCACGGCTCCCTGCGCCCCGCGTCGATCGCCGAGTGGGTACGGAACAGCGGCATATACGCGCCCAGTTGGTACCAGCGCAGAAACAGCTCCGGCGACGGACTCCCGGTGAAGCCGCCCACGTCCGGCCCCGAGTACGGCACCCCGCACAGCCCCAGCCCCAGCACCAGGGACAGCGAGGCGCGCAGCCCCGGCCAGCCGGTCGCCACATCCCCCGACCAGGTCCCGCCGTACCGCTGCATCCCCGCCCACCCGGAGCGGGAGAAGAGAAACGGCCGCTCGTCGGGCCGCAGCCGCCGCAGCCCCTCGTACCCGGCCATTCCCATCGTCAGCCCGTACACGTTGTGGGCCTCCCGGTGATCGCCACCGCGCCCGTCGAGGGCGTGCCTGGCCGACAGAGGCAGCGTCATGTCCCCGAAGGGGGCGAACGACACCGGCTCGTTCATGTCGTGCCAGACACCCGAGAAGCCCTGCGCGAGCCGCTCCTCGTAAAGAGAGCCCCACCACTCACGCACCGCCGGATCGGTGAAGTCCGGGTAGACGCACTCACCGGGCCAGACCTCGCCCCGTACGTCGTCGCCGCGCGCGTCCCGGACGAACGCGCCCGCCGCCGAACCGCTGTCGTAGGTCTCGTTCCCCGGCTCCGCCTTCACCGCCGGATCGACGATCGAGACCAGCCGTACCCCCTCCGCCCGCAACTCCTTGGCCAGAGCGGGCAGATCGGGGAAACGCCCCCGGTCCACGGTGAACACCCGGTGGCCGTCGTGGTGATCGATGTCCAGATGCAGCGCCGACAACGGCATCCCGCGCTCGCGGTAGCCGGTCACGATCCGCCGTACACCCTCGGCGCCGCCGAAACCCCACCGCGCGTGCTGCGGCCCCAGCGCCCACGAAGGAGGCAGCGCCGGGGGACCGGTCAGAGCTGTCCATCCGTGCAGTACCCGCGCGGGCGTGCCGAGCAGCACCCAGCAGCGCAGCGGCCCGCCGTCCATCCGTACCTCGGACGTACCCGGCCGGTCGTGACCGGAGCCCGCGCCCTCCTCGCCCTCTTTAAGAGTGACGCGCCCGACCCACGAGTTGTCGTAGAAGGCGAGATGTGTCCCCGCGTCCGCCACCACCAGCTGCACCGGCATCGTGATCGAGAGCGGATCGTCGCCGGGTCCGAAACCGCCCCCCGGGTCGGTGTTCCACAGCCGGTACACGCCGTCGCGCAGCCGCGGCCCCGACGCCCGCCCGCCGAGCCCGAAGAAGCGCGCGTCGGCGGCCACCTCGGCCCGCTGCGCCCAGCGCGCGGGACCGCCGCCGTCCACCGGCTCCCACCAACGCGGCGGCAGCTCACGCCGCAGCACGACACCCCCCGGTGTCGCGACCTCCACACCACCGTGCCGGGAGACCGCCACCGTCACGCGCTCGGACACCACCCGCCAGCCGCCGTCCTTGTCGGGCTCCAGCAGCGCCCGCGGATCGGGCTCCGGCGGATCGCCCGCCAGCGCGTACGACGGCACGGGGTCGGCCCCGTCCCACCCCCAGAACACCCCGCCGCCCACCGCCACCCACACCCGCAGCTCGGCCCGCGCGAACCGGACGATCCCGCCACCCGCCAACGGCTCCGCGCCCCTGACCGGTCCGGGCACCCTGGCCCGCTCCGCGCCGCGCGCCGGCAGATCCCGCTCGTCCGTACGGCGGCGGCGCCAGGCCGACCGCACCGTCCGCATCCCCCGTACCGAACCGGCATCTTTCATCGAGCGCAGCAGTTCACGACCGTCCATGCTGCTCAGCCTGCCATCCGGCGGAGACCGAACCGGTCGCGTTCAACTCCCGTTCACCCGTGGTCCGGCCATATGTCGCCCACCCCCCGTCCGGGCACCTCAGAAGCCGTCAGCGGGGCCTGTCTGGTGCGAAAGACGATCACATGGCATCGTCCCTGGGAGCCGGGGCGCACCTCCGTACGCGTACGCGCGCCCCACGCACGCCACGCGTCGAGCCACTCGGGAGCCACCGCATGACCTCAGCAGCCAGCCCGGCGCCCCTGTGGCAGCCGGACGCCGACCGGATCGCGGCGGCGCACGTGACCAGGTTCCAGACCTGGGCGGCCGAACGGTACGGGGCCCCCGCCGACGGCGGCTACGCGGCGCTGCACCGCTGGTCGGTCACCGAGCTGGAAACGTTCTGGACGGCCGTCACCGACTGGTTCGACGTCCGGTTCTCCACCCCGTACGAACGCGTACTCGGCTCACGCGCCATGCCCGGCGCCGAGTGGTTCCCCGGCGCCACCCTCAGCTACGCCGAGCACGCGCTGCGCACCGCCGAGGACCCGGCCCGCGCCGACGAACCCGCACTGCTGCACGTGGACGAGACCCAGGGCCCCACGCCCGTCAGCTGGGCGGAACTGCGCCGCCAGGTGGGCTCGCTCGCCGCCGAGCTGCGCGCCCTCGGCGTACGCCCCGGCGACCGCGTCAGCGGCTACGTCCCGAACGTCCCACAGGCCGTCGTCGCCTTCCTCGCCAGCGCCGCCGTCGGAGCCGTCTGGACGTCCTGCGCACCGGACTTCGGCGCCCGCAGCGTCCTCGACCGCTTCCAGCAGATCGAGCCCGTCGTCCTGTTCGCCGTCGACGGCTACCGCTACGGCGGCAAGGAACACGACCGCACCGCCACCGTCGCCGAACTCCGCGCCGAACTGCCCACCCTGCGCGCCGTCGTCCACATCCCGCTCCTCGGCACCCCGGCCCCCGAAGGCGCCCTCGACTGGTCCGCCCTCACCTCCGCCGACACCGAACCGGTCTTCGAACAGGTCCCGTTCGCCCACCCCCTCTGGGTCCTGTACTCCTCCGGCACCACCGGCCTCCCCAAGGCCATCGTCCAGTCCCAGGGCGGCATCCTGCTCGAACACTTCAAGCAGATCGGCCTCCACTGCGACCTCGGCCCAGGCGACCGCTTCTTCTGGTACACCTCCACCGGCTGGATGATGTGGAACTTCCTCGTCTCCGGCCTGCTCACGGGAACGACGATCGTCCTGTACGACGGCAGCCCCGGCTACCCCGACACCGGAGCGCAGTGGGGCATCGCCGAACGCACCGGAGCCACCCTCTTCGGCACCTCCGCCGCGTACGTCATGGCCTGCCGCAAGGCGGACGTGCACCCCGCCCGCGACCACGACCTCTCCAAGATCGCCTGCGTCGCCACCACCGGCTCACCCCTGCCGCCCGACGGATTCCGCTGGCTCCACCACGAGGTGGCCGACGACCTGTGGATCGCCTCCGTCAGCGGCGGCACCGACGTCTGCACCTGCTTCGCCGGAGCGGTCCCCACGCTCCCCGTCCACATCGGCGAACTCCAGGCCGCCTGCCTCGGCACCGACCTCCAGGCCTGGGACCCACAGGGCCGGCCGGTCATCGACGAGGTCGGCGAACTCGTCGTCACCAACCCCATGCCGTCGATGCCCGTCCGGTTCTGGAACGACCCCGACGGCAGCCGCTACCACGACAGCTACTTCGACATGTACCCCGGCGTCTGGCGGCACGGCGACTGGATCACCCTCACCGACCGGGGCTCCGTCGTCATCCACGGCCGGTCCGACTCGACCCTCAACCGCCAAGGCGTACGCATGGGTTCGGCCGACATCTACGAAGCCGTGGAACGCCTCCCCGAGATCCGCGAATCCCTCGTCATCGGCCTCGAAGAGCCCGACGGGGGCTACTGGATGCCCCTCTTCGTCCACCTCGCCGAAGGCGCCGTACTCGACGACACCCTGCGCGCCCGGATCAAGACAACCATCCGCCGGGAACTCTCCCCGCGCCATGTCCCGGACACGATCATCGAAGTCCCCGCCGTCCCCCACACCCTCACCGGCAAGCGCATCGAGGTCCCCGTGAAGCGCCTGCTCCAAGGCACCGAACTGGCCAAGGCGGTCAACCCCGGCTCGGTCGACAACCTCGAACTGCTCCACTTCTACGAGTCCCTGGCCCGGGAACGCCGCGAGGCCCGCGCCGGAGCCTAGAGGGTGTCCGAGGGCCGTTGTCAGACCCCCTGATTACTCTGAGTGAGCAGTGATCGACAGTGCTCAGGGGGAGACATGGCGCACACCAACCGCAAGAACAACAATCGCAAGAACAACCGCGGGAACACCGGACGGACCGGCCCGGCGGCGGCTTCGGGGCGCGTACGGAGCGAGCGGCGCACGCTGCGCCGCGAAGTGCCGTGCACCGTCGGGCTGCTCGCCGACGAGCAGGACTTCGCCGCCATGCGGCGCTACCGCAGCTTCACCTTCGACGACCACCCGAAGTATCTCCGGCAGATCGACGGACTGCTCCGCTCCCTCGCCACCGAGGGAGCACACACCGCCGTCGCCCTCTTCGACCCGGAGGAATTCGCGGAGTACTGCACGGAGGCCGGGCTCGCCCCCGACACCGCCGGCAGCCGGGCCCGCTTCACCGCACGCGTCGCGTCGACCGGCGGAGCCGTCGTGCCCTACACCGGCCAGCCCCTCGCCCACCTCGTCCCACAGCTCATCAACACCGCGGTCCGCAGGGCCACTTGGGAGTACGCGACCATGGTCCTGGCCGATCTCGGCGACTGCGCCGACTGCGGCGTCGACATCGGACGCGCCTCGTTCGACCGCGCCTCACGACTCCTGACCCATCTGATCGAGCGCGCCGGACCGGGCACGCACCACATCGTGTGCAGCGTCCCGACCCCGGACGAACAACTCCTCGCGGCCCTCCATGTGGAACGGCCCCCGACCGGCCCCGCCCGGCTCGACGCCTCCGAGAGCGCGGAGTTCGTGACCGTCCTCGCGGCAGGCATCGCACTCGACAGCCGCGGAGGAGTCGTCCTGCGTACGACAGGGCCCGACGCCCCGGACCGGCTCCACGGCTGGCGGCTCAGGGACAGCGGCCTCGCACCGCTCAGCGAGGCACAGGTCTTCAGCGCCTACTGCACGGACGCCGACACCGGCGAACCGCTCTCACCGGAGCCGGGGGTGGAGTACCGAGCGGGATTCGACCTCGGCATCGAGGACGCGGACATCCACCGCTGAACGCGAGGAGCTTCCCGCCGCGCCACGACGGGAAGCTCCTACGCCAGGTCTTCTACAGCAAGTGGCGATGACGAGTCACTCGCCGGACAGCACCGCCTGGGCGGCCGACCTCGCCCCCTCGGCGGTGTCCGCCGCGCGCGCGGCGGCAGCGGCACGCTCGCACTGCGCCAGGGAGTACTTCGCCAGCGTCGCCCGTACGTACGGAATCGACGCGGCACCCATCGACAGCGACGTCACACCGAGCCCGGTGAGCACACACGCCAGCAGCGGATCGGAGGCCGCCTCACCACACACACCACAGCTCTTGCCCTCGGCACCGGCCGCGTCCGCCGCCATCGCCACCAGATCGAGCAGCGCGGGCTGCCAAGGATCCTGCCACCGCGACACCGCACCCACCTGCCGGTCGGCGGCGAAGGTGTACTGCGCGAGATCGTTGGTCCCCAGCGAAAGGAACTCCACCTCCTGAAGAACCGAACGCGCTCGCAGAGCGGCCGACGGAATCTCCACCATCGCGCCGAACTTGGCGTTCAGCCCCGCCTCACGGCACGCGTCGGCGAACGCCTTGGCGTCGGTGCGGTCGGCCACCATCGGCGCCATGACCTCCAGATACACCGGCAGACCCTCGGCGGCCTTCGACAGCGCGGTGAGCTGCGTCCGCAGCACCTCCGGGTGGTCCAGCAGACTCCGCAGCCCCCGCACACCGAGCGCCGGATTCGGCTCGTCGGCGGGCGTCAGGAAGTCCAGCGGCTTGTCGGCGCCGGCGTCCAACACCCGTACGACCACCCGGCCTTCGGGGAACGCCTCCAGCACCTGGCGATAGACCTCGACCTGCTTCTCCTCCGACGGCGCCTGCTTGCTGTCGTCGAGGAACAGGAACTCGGTACGGAACAGCCCAACCCCCTCGGCGCCCGCCTCCACGGCCGCCGGCACATCGGCGGGACCACCGACATTAGCCAGCAGCGGCACCTTGTGCCCGTCGGACGTCGCACCGGGCCCGGACGACGCGGCCAGCGCCGCGCGCCGCTCCGCGGCGGCCTGCTCCAGGGCGGAGCGCTTCTCGGCGCTCGGCTCGACGAAGACCTCACCGGTACTGCCGTCGACAGCGACCATCGTGCCCTCGGCCAGCTCACCGGCACCGGGCAGCGCCACCACGGCGGGCACCCCCAGCTGACGGGCCAGGATCGCGCTGTGACTGGTCGGACCGCCCTCCTCGGTCACGAAGCCGAGCACCAGCGTCGGATCCAGCAGCGCAGTGTCCGCCGGAGCCAGGTCACGCGCGATCAGTACGTACGGCTCGTCGCTGTCCGGTACACCGGGCATCGGCACCCCGAGCAGCCGCGCCACGATCCGGTTCCGCACGTCGTCCAGGTCGGCGACCCGCCCCGCCAGATACTCACCGGCACCGGCGAGCAGCGCCCGGTAGGACGCGAAAGCGTCGTACACGGCCCGCTCTGCCGTGCTCCCGACGGCGATCCGCCGGTCCACGTCCGAGATCAACTCCGGGTCCTGCGCCATCATGGCCTGCGCTTCGAGCACCCCCTGCGCCTCACCGCCGGCCAGATTGCCCCGAGCGATCAGATCGGCGGCCACAGCCTCGACGGCCTGCCGGGCACGCCCCTGTTCGCGCTCGGCCTCCTCGGCCGCGATCTGCTTGGCCGGCGGTTCGAGAACCGCTGTACCCATGTGCCGAACCTCGCCGATAGCCACCCCGTGGCTGACGCCGACGCCTCGCAGCGTTGTCTGCATTGCACCCGTCTCCGGTTGTGCGGCGACCGACCGGATCGCCGCGGTTGATGAACCGACCGCCGGAGCTGAGGGCCGACGGCCGTGGCGACTGTGTCGCGGGGTCACGCCCAGCCGAAGAGCGCGTCGCCGGACTTCACTTCGCCGTCCTGGACGAGCCCCGACAGCGCGTCGGCACTCGCGTCCAGCGCCACCACCGGGCACACGGGCGACTTCCCGGCGGCCTCGACATCGACAGGGTTCCAGCGCACGACGCCCTGACCGCGCGTCACGGTGTCGCCCTTGGCGACAAGCAGCTCGAACCCGGCGCCGTTCAGCTGGACGGTGTCGATGCCGAGGTGCGTCAGCACACCGTGGTCCTCGGAGTCGAGGACGACAAAGGCGTGGGGATGGAGGGAGACGACGACACCGTCGACCGGCGAAACGGCCACGGACGGCTCACGGACGGGGTCGATCGCGGTACCGGGACCCACCATCGCACCGGAGAACACCGGATCCGGCACAGCCGCGAGTCCGATGACGCGGCCGGCGAGTGGGGACGTCACGCTGGTCATGGGGAGCCTCCCAGGGGGCGGAGATTCGTCTGCCGTCGTCACTACCTGTCATGAACGACGTACCGTTCAGAAGCGTAAGTCATATGAAGTGACGGTTCCGCCCGAGAGCTGCCAGTTGGCGGCCCCGCGACGCACGGAAAACGATTTGCCTGCCCGCCGGGGCGGCATGTACTGTCGTACTCCTGCCTGGCCCTTACCCGACTTCCAGTCGGCGGTCGGCAGCACCTATCAAGTCATAAACTCTCTCGGACAACAGCTTCCGCATGCCTGCGGAAGGGATGGTCAGGGAAAGCGAAAAGGCCTGATACTGTTTGAAACGTAAGGCCGAAGGGAAGCCCGGAGGGACCCGGAAACGGGACCGAAGGAAGCGTCCGTTCCTTGAGAACTCAACAGCGTGCCAAAAGTCAACGCCAGATATGTTGATACCCCGGCCTGGTTCACGGTTTCGTGGATCGG